>NZ_JBWYIY010000021.1:0-47832 GCF_056779975.1 Acinetobacter sp. ANC_7511 | reverse complement strand
GTTGTTTTACCATGGTCAACGTGACCGATTGTGCCCACGTTAACGTGTGGCTTATTACGTTCAAACTTAGCCTTAGCCATGAGATCTTCCTTTTTAAACTACTCATGGAGGATCACTCCATGAGCACTTGGTTTTAAACTATGAATTAGTTGGGCTTATAGTAATCGAAAGATTACTCGTCGTCACCTTTTTTACCACCAGCTTGGAACTTAGCAATGATGCCTTCAGCCACGTTACGTGGAGTTTCAGCATATTTAGCAAATTCCATAGAGTAAGTCGCACGACCTTGAGACATAGAACGCATGTGTGTTGCGTAACCGAACATCTCAGAAAGTGGAACTTCAGCACGGATTGCTTTAGTACCGCCAGGTAAATCGTCCATACCTTGAACCATACCACGACGACGGTTTAAGTCACCCATGATATCGCCCATGTAGTCTTCTGGAGTTTCTACTTCAACTTTCATGATAGGTTCAAGAAGAACAGGATCTGCTTTCATGAAACCATCACGGAATGCGTAAGAACCCGCCATTTTGAACGATAATTCGTCAGAGTCGACATCATGGTAAGAACCATCGAACAATGTCGCTTTGATGCCAACAACTGGGTAACCAGCTAGGACACCATTCTTCATACGTTCTTGAATACCTTTGTCTACAGCACCAAAGAATTCTTTAGGTACAACACCACCAACAACTTCTTCAGCGAACTCGTAGTCTTTACCAGCTTCAGGATCCATTGGCTCTAAACGTACATATACGTGACCGAATTTACCTTTACCACCAGTTTGACGAACAAACTTACCTTCTTGCTCAACAGATTTTTTAATCGTTTCGCGGTAAGCAACCATTGGTTTACCAATGTTCGCTTCAACACCGAATTCACGCTTCATACGGTCAACGATGATGTCAAGGTGAAGCTCACCCATACCAGCAATAATAGTCTGACCAGATTCTTCATCAGTACGAACGCGGAATGATGGATCTTCTTTCGCCAAGCGGCCCAAAGCAACTGACATTTTTTCTTGGTCAGCTTTAGTTTTAGGTTCAACTGCAAGTGCAATTACTGGCTCTGGGAATTCCATACGCTCCAATGTGATTACGTTGTTTTCATCACAAAGTGTATCACCTGTAGTCGTATCTTTAAGACCTACACATGCCGCGATATCGCCCGCACGAATTTCTTCGATGTCATGACGGTCATTAGCGTGCATCTGTACAATACGACCAACACGTTCACGTTTAGATTTAACAGGGTTATAAACTGCACTACCAGCTTTTAGAACACCTGAGTAAACACGAACGAATGTCAAGTTACCAACGAATTTGTCGTTCATAATTTTGAACGCAAGCGCAGCAAACGGTGCTTCATCAGACGCTTCACGAGAACCTTCTGTCTCATCTTTGTCGTCTAAGATACCTTTAATTGCTTCAACGTCAGTAGGTGCTGGTAAGAATTCAATAACAGCATCCAACATACGTTGAACACCTTTGTTTTTGAACGCTGAACCACAAAGCATTGGTTGAATTTCATTCAACAATGTACGTGCACGAAGACCACCGATGATTTCTTCTTTAGTCAAATCACCTTCTTCTAGGTACTTATCCATGAGTTCTTCTGATGCTTCTGCAGCAGCTTCAACCATGTTCGTACGCCATTCTTGAGCAAGCTCAACAAGGTCAGCAGGAATTTCACCGTATTCAAACTTCATACCTTGAGATGCTTCATCCCAGATAATCGCTTTCATTTCGATAAGGTCTACTACACCTTGGAAGTTTTCTTCTGCGCCAACAGGAATCACGATTGGCACTGGATTACCACCAAGACGTGTTTTTACTTGTTCAACAGCACGGAAGAAGTTTGCACCAGTACGGTCCATTTTGTTAACGAACGCAATACGAGGTACTTTATATTTATTTGCTTGACGCCATACAGTTTCTGACTGAGGTTGTACACCACCTACAGCACAGTAAACCATGCACGCGCCGTCAAGAACACGCATAGAACGCTCAACTTCGATCGTGAAGTCAACGTGTCCCGGTGTGTCAATTACGTTAATACGGTGTTGTTCGAACTGGTTACCCATACCTTTCCAGAAGCAAGTTACTGCTGCTGAAGTAATAGTAATACCACGTTCTTGCTCTTGTTCCATCCAGTCAGTTGTTGCTGAACCTTCGTGAGTTTCACCTAGTTTGTGGCTCTCACCTGTGTAGAACAAAATACGTTCAGAAGTCGTTGTTTTACCAGCATCAATGTGTGCTGAGATACCAATGTTACGGTAACGAGAAATTGGGGTTTGACGAGCCATGATTTCTTGCATTCCTAAATTTTGTTGTTTAAAACAGGACGCTTTAAGCTGCTGAGCAGCTTAAAGCGATTCGATGACAAATCAGTGAAACCCGACTTACCACCCTCCTGAATAGGGGCTGTTTTATCCGCTTAGAAACGGTAGTGAGAGAAGGCTTTGTTGGCTTCAGCCATACGATGCACATCTTCACGTTTCTTGATCGCTGAACCTTTACCTTCAGCTGCGTCAAGCAACTCACCAGCAAGGCGTAACGCCATAGTTTTTTCAGAACGCTTAGCAGCAGCATCTACTAACCAACGCATCGCTAAAGCAGTACGACGGGATGGGCGTACTTCCATAGGAACTTGGTATGTAGCACCACCAACACGGCGTGCTTTTACTTCGACCATAGGACGAACTTTTTCAAGAGTAGTCTCGAAAAATTCAACTGGGTCTACTTTAGATTTTTCTTGAACGCGGTCTAAAGCACCGTAAACGATACTTTCAGCAATAGATTTTTTACCATCTTGCATTACGTGGTTCATGAACTTAGCGATTGTTTGGCTGCCGAACTTAGGATCCGGAAGGATTTCACGAGCAGCGACTACGCGACGTCTTGGCATTTTAATACTACCTATAAATATGACACTTCAGGTTTATCCAGCAGCAGTACAAAGTGTCATGTACTATTCGCTGGCCTTACTACACGTCGCTTGAATTTCACAAAATTAAATGCAGAAATCAGACAAGCGAGACGATAAAGGATTGCAGTTCTATACGTTTAAGAAAATGATCTAGTTAGATTATTTCTTAGGACGCTTAGTACCGTATTTAGAACGAGACTGGTTACGATCTTTAACACCAGCACAGTCTAAAGAACCACGAACGGTATGGTAACGTACACCTGGTAAGTCTTTAACACGACCACCACGGATAAGAACAACACTGTGCTCTTGTAGGTTATGGCCTTCACCACCGATATAGCTAGATACTTCAAAACCTGAAGTTAAGCGAACACGGCAAACTTTACGCATTGCTGAGTTAGGTTTTTTAGGTGTAGTTGTGTAAACACGTGTACAAACACCACGACGTTGTGGACAAGCCTTCAACGCAGGAACTTTTGATTTTTCAATCAAAGTCGTACGACCCTTACGGATCAACTGATTTGTTGTTGCCATGTGGCAATTCTCCCGTTAATAAAAAGCCCCAAAAAATACTACTTTTTGAGGGCATGCAATTGTAAGCCAAGAAGTAAAAATGGTCAACATTCAACATGACATCAAATATTGACCATTGTGTGCTTACAACGAAATTTTCAGAATGATTTGATCAACCATTCATAACTAAATTTATTGTTTTTTCTGTGACGTAGGTAGTGAGTTTGCTGCTTCGTCTTTCTTTTTTGAATTACGACGCTTAGGGGGCGCTTTTACCTGCACAATAGGTTCGCCTTGAGGCTGGTCTTTATCAGCGTCTTGAACACTTTCATTAGAAGCCGATTCCACATGTTTTTCAGCTAAGGCCTTAAGACCATCCTCAACACTGACCACTTCTTCTTTTTCAGACTCGGTAGATTTTGCTTCAATTTTAATTGCTGAAATTGAATCATTATGAACTGCAGACTCATCAACTTGAATAGACTCTTCTCCTTCAAGTTTTTTTGCAAACTCTTCAACCTCAACCACTAACTCATTATTGATTGACACTGCGGAATTCAATGCGAGTGAAGATTGCTTTAATAATTCTGTACCGCGCTCAAAGGCCTCCTGAACAGATACCTGCTCATCTGGATGTTGGAGAATGTACTTCTGTGCTCCTGAAAAAACAGCTCTAGCTTTAGTATGAGCCTCTTCCACCAAACGCCAGCTATATACTGCACCAATACCAGCACCAGCCACAGGTGCTAATTTAGATAAAATTGAAATTTGAGGAATCTGATTCAACCAATTCCATTTATAACCACCTTCAGGATTACTCAACCAATTTTTTAAAGCCGTGAAGTCGTTACTAGAGCCCAATAGGGTTTGTAGCTGATGAGTATCTTGTGTTTCCAATAAATTTGCGACTGTTCTTAATGCCACTAAAAGTGTTTGCTTTTCCGCAATAACACCTAAATCGACTTGTTTGAATACATACTCAACGATCTCTTGCTCTTGACGATGATTAAGTTCAAAACCGTGCGCGCGCCCTTCTTGGTAAATACTACGCAACGTAAATGCCAACGAGAAAGGAATATCGATGGCCGTACCAACTACGCCAGTCGCACCAGACACTGCCCCCTGAACCGCTGCAATCAACTTATTTTGATTGGCTAATGCTTCACCGATACGATTCGCACGATCAGGGCTTGATTTAAGTTCATCCAAGCTTTTTGCACCAACTTCCTTTAATACATGCTCAACTGAACTTAACTCAGAAACAAAATCATTCAATTTATCAAAAAAATAATCTGCAACTTTGTTGTTTAAGTCTGGAGAGATAAAAGAAGCAACATTATTTAATTTACTGTAATGACGACCAAAAATTTTTTGAGAAACTTGAGGGACATGATCACGAAATAATTGTTGAGGGGTTTCGTACTTTTTTTGTTCAGTCATTTTTCTCTCATCTAAAGTTATGTCAATAATTTTTTGTGGATCAGGTTGTTGCGTCAATTTCGCAATTGATCCAGGTGCAACATGTTGTGCCAGTTCAAATCCAGTAGCACTGAGCTTTTTAGCCACTCCAAATGCTTTTAATACCAGTCCGCTAGATTGCTTATTATTAGAATTTGCCATTTACAACCCTCCTTCGCATTTATCACTTATGTTTAAAATTCTATGTGCAGTCAAGAGTTATCTCAACTTTATCGTGTTTTATTCGGTTGCAATATAGTGAACATATCTGCCAATAAGCGTTTTAACGCTGCGATATTGATTTGCCATAAGAATTTAAAATAGATTCTGATATCATGATACGAATTTTTGACAAGATCTTATGGACTTTTACATCCAATCAAATCGATGTGAATTTTTCCATAAAATGACTTCACCATAATAGGGAATTGTAAATGAAACGTGTTGTAATCACTGGTATGGGCATTAACTCATGCATTGGTAATACATTAGAAGATGTAAATCATGCCTTACAAAATGGTATTTCAGGCACACGTTTTAACCCAACTTATGCTGAACTTAATTTTAAAAGTCATGTTAGTGCTGCAGCGGAACAAAATTTTGACGGTATTGACCGTAAACTGAAACGCTTTATGGGTGTATGTGCGATGTATGCCTATAACGCTGCAGTCGCTGCGGTTGAAAATGCGGGTCTAACCGCTGAAGATCTTGCGGGCAATCCTCGTTATGGTATTGCGGGTGGTTCAGGCGGCAACTCTACAGCTTCTGTCGCTGAAATGATTGAACTTCTTGAAGAGAAAGGCGCACGTAAAATTGGCCCTTTCTTTGTTCCACGCAATATGTCAAATACTATTACAGCTAACGTTGGTGTGGCATTCAAATTACAAGGTATCGCTCACTCTATTACAAGTGCTTGTGCAACCTCAGCTGATGCCATTGGTTACGCATACAACCTGATTCAACTTGGCAAACAGGATCTAATGCTCGCTGGTGGTGGTGAAGAAGACCATTGGTCACAAAGTCTATTATTTGATGCAATGGGTGCTTTATGCTCAAAATATAATGACTCACCAGAAACCGCTTCTCGCCCTTACTCTGCTGATCGTGATGGTTTTGTCATTGCTGGCGGCGGTGGTTTCGTGGTACTTGAATCTCTTGAGCATGCTCAAGCGCGCGGTGCAAATATTCTTGCTGAAGTCGTTGCATATGCAGCCAACTCTGATGGTGCTGATATGGTCGCACCATCAGGTGAAGGTGCAACACGTTGCATCTTGATGGCACTTGATGAAGCAAAACAGCATGGTGTTGAAAAAATTGATTATGTAAATACACACGGCACATCTACACCAGCTGGTGATGTGACTGAATTGAAAGCAATGGAACGCGCATTCGGTGAAGGTCAAGTACCACCTTTAAGTTCAACAAAATCTATGACAGGTCATAGCTTAGGCGCTGCAGGTGTACAAGAAGCGATTTACTCTATTCTCATGATGCAGAATGACTTTATTGCACCAAATATCAACGTTACTGAGCTTGATGAAGGTGCAAAACCATTTGATATCGTACTTGAAAAACGCGATACAAAACTGAATACTGTAATGAGTAACAGTTTTGGTTTCGGCGGCGTAAATGCCTGCCTCATTTTCAAGAAATGGGAAGGCTAATTTAATTCCGCCCATAATGGGTGATTAGATGGATGCTCCTTCAGATGCTTTCCTATGGGTAAAAGCATTACATATTATTGCTGTGGTATGTTGGTTCGCTGCTTTGTTCTATCTACCACGGCTTTATGTTTATCATGCGATGAGTGACGATGCCATAAGTCATCAACGCTTTGAAGTCATGGAACGTAAGCTTTATCGTGGCATTATGTGGCCTGCGATGATCGCAACATTGATCACTGCACATTTTTTAGTGGACTGGGGTGATGCAACTCGACATTATCATGAAGCTTTATGGTTTTATTTAAAAGTTGGTTTAGTCGGATTACTGGTCATATACCACCTAGTGTGTGGATATTACCGTAAAAAACTCATTGATAATGCACACTATAAAAGTCATAAGTTCTGGCGCTATTTCAACGAAATGCCCACATTGATCTTATTCGCAGTTGTAATTTTAGTTGTGGTCAAACCTACATTCTAACTAAAGAATATAAAAAAACCTCCATTCGTGGAGGTTTTTTCTTTCTCTAAAAATTAATTATGGTTACGCTTACGCATACGTGGTTTATAAAGAACACGGTATGTTACAGCCAACAGAATTAACCAGATTGGGCTAATCATCAAAGCTTTAAGCGTGTCTGGCTCTAAACTTAAAATGATTAATGCAAATAGCAAAAATGCCAATACAACGTATGACATTGCCACTCCACCCGGCATTTTAAAATTCGACTTTTCATGTAGCTCAGGTTGCAATTTACGGTAGCGTATATAGCACACCATGATAATCGCCCAAATACTAATGAAAAGAATCACACACAGCGAACTTGCTAATGTAAAAGCTTCCATCGTATTTGGCACAAAATACTGAAATGCTGCACCGGCCATAATAAATGTACATGAAAAGATTAATCCCTTAGCAGGTACGGCACGACTTGAAAGTTCTGCTAGCTTTTGAGGGGCTTGGCCGTCACGGGCCAATCCAAATAACATTCGACTGGTAGAAAAGACACCACTGTTCATGGAAGACATCACAGAAGACAAAACCACTAGGTTCATAATCACAGCAGCTGAACCAATACCCGCAAATAAGAATAATGTGACAAATGGACTTTGATCTGCTGGGATATTGATCCAAGGTGTCACAGACATAATCATGATCAACGAAAGCACATAGAAAATAATAATACGTGTCGGAATAGCATTAACCGCTTTTGGTAAATTTTTTTCAGGATCTTTGGTTTCCGCAGCCATCGTCCCGAGTAACTCTACACCTACAAAGGCAAACATTGCGATTTGAAAGCCTGCCAAAAAGCCCATGGATCCTTTCGGGAACATTCCACCATGAGACCAAATGTTACTGAAGCTTGCAACAGCACCACTTGGTGACTGAAAACTCGTAAACACCATGAAGGCACCCACCAAGATCAATCCAATAATGGCTAGAATTTTGATTAATGCAAACCAAAACTCAATTTCACCAAAAAGTTTTACAGTGACTAAGTTAATTGCGAGTATGAATAAGACACATCCTGCACTAATCGCTGCTTGCCCCATTGGGGTAAACATTTGATCTGGAGGTAACCAAAAACTGAGATAATTGATAATTGCTGCTAAATCAGCAATACCGACCAAAATCCATCCCAGCCAATAGGACCAACCAATATAATACCCTGCACCTGGTCCAATGAGATCATGTGCCATATCAATAAATGATTTGTAGTGCAGATTAGATAAAAGAATTTCACCAAGGGCACGCATCAAGAAAAAAAACATAGCACCAATAATCATATAAATGATGATGATTGAAGGTCCTGCAAGTGAAATCGTTTTTCCTGAGCCCATAAACAACCCTGTACCAATCGCTCCACCGATGGCGATGAGTTGTAAATGTCGATTTGAAAGCTTACGCTGTAATTCATTGGGAGATGATTGTTCATCAATATTTGTGGTTGTCATTATTCAACATCCTTTTACACCATCTAATCTAATCGATCAGCCTAAATTCCGCTTCAAACTGAGATTCGAGAGATTTTGTTATTATGAGAGGAGCCATAAATGACTCTTCCTCGTGAAGTCTTACTTATATTCAGTTATTTCAATGCAGCAATCACTGCGATTTCAATTAACCATTCTGGATTAACGAGGTCAGCCTGAATGGTTGCTCGTGATGGTGGTATTGAATCCTCCATCCATTCAATCCAAATTTGATTGAAGATTTGAAAATCTTCCAAATTCTTCACGAAAACTTGTGCTGACAATAAACGAGATTTATCTGTGCCTACTTGAGCCAAAAGAGCGTCGATCGTATTCAGCACATCTTTCGTTTGTAAGGCGATATCAGGCGTCGTAATCTTAGGTACTTGACCAGAAAGATAAGCCACTTGATTAAAGACTGTAACTGCACTCATCACGCCATTACTATTGAATTTTTGAATATCCTGATTTTGCATATTAATTCCTTGATTACTCAGTATCGATCCTAGTGTTGATCGTTGAATTTTTAACATTAAATTTCTACAACAAATGGAACCCGCGTCGTTACGCCACACATTAACTCATATCCCACAGTACTCGCTCCTGCAGCGACCTCATCAATCGGTAACAAACTTCCGTACTTTGAGACGCCCCACAGTACGACTTCACTGCCAATTTTTGCATCTTCAATATGCGTGATATCAACAGCTAGCATGTCCATACTTACACGACCAATCAAAGAAGTTTTTTGTCCATTCACAAGCACTGTTGTGCCAGATTGAGTAATCCGTTGATATCCATCTGCATATCCACAAGCGACAATGCCAATTTTCATAGCTTGTTCTGCAAAAAATGTCGATCCATAGCCAATACTTTGCTGAGGATTAATTTCTTGAATTGCAATCAATTCACTTCTTAAAGACATTGTTGGTTTTAAGTCCCAATCTTGAATAGTATGGGTTGGATAATCCGGTGAACTCCCATACAACATAATGCCACTACGTACAATGTTAGAGTGGACATGATTGGCATGTCTAAGAATGGCTGCGCTATTACTTACTGAGCAAGGACCACCTAAAGCACTGACGATTTGATTGAATACTGAAATTTGATAGTCAACGCCAACCTGATTCAAGCGCTCGCCATCAGCATCAGAAAAATGTGTCATGTGAGTGATTGATGACACTTGCGGCAATTCAGTTAACAGACTCCAAATTTCAGAGTAACGTTGAGGTTGGAATCCTAAACGATTCATGCCACTGTTCATTTTCAGAAAAATATTAAAATGAGCATCTAAACCGCACCGATTAATCCATTCGACTTGAATCTCATTATGAACGGTAAATTGAAGTTCCAAATCATGACACAACTGTAAATCCGCTTCTTGAAAGATACCTTCCAAAAGCAAAATTGGGCCTTTCCAACCTAAATCTCGAACTCGTTGTGCTTCACTCAGCTCTAGAAGTGCAATCCCATCAGCATCCTTTAAGGCTGAATAAATGCGCTCGATCCCATGGCCATAAGCATTAGCTTTTACAACAGCAAAAATTTGGGCATTTGGCACATGTTGCTTAGCAACTTTCAAATTATGTTTGATTGCGTTTAAATGAATGACAGCCTGTATCGGGCGAGACATATTCCTTGTCCTATTATATTTTTTAATAGCAAACCACGCAGCCTTTAAGCTGCGTGGTTATAACGTTGAATTGAAAGTCCATCGGTACTAATCTCTGGAGTCCGATTCAGCACTAAATCACTAATCAGCTTTCCAGAACCACATGCCATGGTCCAGCCGAGCGTGCCATGTCCAGTATTTAAAAATAGATTCTTATATTTCGTCGCACCGATAATAGGCGTACTGTCTGGTGTCATCGGTCGTAGTCCCGTCCAGAAACTGGCTTGTGCCATATCTCCACCTGGGAACAAATCACGTGTTACCATCTCTAAGGTGCCACGGCGATCCTCATTTAACTCTTTATTAAAACCACTTAACTCAGCCATCCCACCAACACGAATTCGTTGATCAAAACGAGTTATTGCAATCTTGTAGGTTTCATCCAATACGGTTGATTGAGGCGCATATTGCGCATCCACGATAGGTATAGTTAATGAATATCCCTTTACTGGATAAATGGGCAAATCTAGACCTAATGGTTTAATAAAATCTCGTGAATAGCTACCGAAGGCAAGTACATAACGATCTGCTGTAAGTACTTGACCATCGACAACAACGCCTTTAATTTCATCACCTTCAACTACGAGTTTTTCAACATTTTGATTAAATTTAAACTCAACACCAATACCTTTTGCATATTCAGCAAGCGCGTTGGTAAAGATATAGCAATCGCCAGTCTCATCATTTGGAAGATGTAAACCACCGACCAATTTGTCTTTAACTTCCGCTAAAGCAGGCTCAACTCGACCTAGACCTTCACGATCTAATAACTCAAATTCGACACCTGTTTCTTTTAAAACTTCAATGTCTCGTTGAACTGCGTCTAATTGCGCATCCTTACGAAAAATTTGTAATGTTCCTTTTGAACGATTCTCATAAGATATGCCAATATTTTCGCGTAATTCTCTTAAACAATCTCGACTGTATTCAGCAACACGTACCATACGCTCTTTATTGATAGCGTAATGTGCCGCATTGCAGTTCTTCAACATTTGAGCCATCCATTTCAGCTGCCACAAGCTTCCATCTACATTAATTGCTAATGGTGCATGATGTTGAAACATCCATTTAACCGCTTTAAATGGAATTCCTGGTGCGGCCCATGGTGTAGAATACCCAGGAGAAATCTGTCCTGCATTGCCAAAACTCGTTTCTTCGGCAGGACCTGATTGACGATCTAATACAGTGACGCTTGCTCCTTGTTGCGCTAGGTAATACGCACTTGCAACACCAATGACACCACTACCTAATACAATAACGCGCATGAACTATCCCTCAGCACTGTGTAGTTTATTTCACTAGTATATTTTTGCTTTAATAGTTTTTTTCACTCTTTTAAACGTTATAATTTAGGTAATTTAAGGGTTTTATCCTAAAAAAATTAAAAAATAAGGAAATTATTCATGCGGAAATTAGATCGCACTGATCGTATGATATTAGATATTCTGCAAAAGGACGGTCGTATCGCCATTAGTGAACTGGCTGCAAAAGTAAATCTTTCTACAACCCCTTGCTCAGAAAGAGTCAAAAGACTAGAACGAGATGGCATTATTATGGGCTATTACGCCCGATTAAATCCGGAGTTATTGGAGCGTAATTTACTCGTCTTTCTAGAAATTAAATTATCGGCGAAATCTGGAGACGTTTTTGATCAAGTCGCCAAGAATTTAGTTGAGATACCTGAGGTATTAGAGTGTCATTTAATTTCAGGTGAATTCGATTACTTGGTGAAAGCGAGACTAAAAGAAATGAGTGCTTATCGCCAACTACTGGGTGACCTGCTTAAAATGCTTCCCTCCTCTGCATCCTCCCATAGTTACATCGTGATGGAAGAGGTCAAAGAGTCCTTGTACTTGGATCTAAGCTAAGCTACGAAGAGCAATCTCTTGAGAGTTGCTCTTGAGCCCAAATTTCGGCTTAGATTAATCAACGTAATTTAAAATTTGATGGAAAGCTTGAATTCTGGCTTTGGGTGCAGCAGCGGCTAACTCTGCATCACTGCCATAACCGTATTCCACCGCAATCGTTTCAATCCCATTTTTTCGAGCACCGATAATGTCATGCTCTCGGTCCCCTACCATTAAACAGGTTTCTGGCTTAATTTTTTCTCGCTCTAAAATATATGCAATAAGTTCAGCTTTATTGGTGCGGTCACCATTTAACTCACTGCCATAGGCACAATCAAAATACGGTGTGAGATTGAAATGTTCAAGAATTTTCTGGGCATACACCTCAGGCTTTGCAGTAGCTAAAAACAATCTGTAACCTTTGTTCTTAAGTGTTGCCAATGTCTCTGCTACATCTTCAAATAATAAATTTTCAAATAAACCTTTTACAGCAAAGCGTTCACGATAACCAAGTAAAGCCTGTTCCGCCAAATCATCATTCACATCAACCTTCAAAATTTTGGCCAACGAGGCTTTTAAAGGTGGTCCAATAATCCAATCAATATTCTCATCCTCCGCGATAAGATGACCTACTTTTTCTAAACCATAACGTGCAGAAGTCGTAATACCCACTTTAGGATCAGTTAGCGTTCCATCTAAATCAATGAGAATATTTTTAATCATGCTGTACCTTTTTTAGAAATGCTATCGAGACTTCTCAGAAACTTGCCTATACTACTCCAAATTGATCGATGAAGGACATTGTTGTGCGCCCTACTGTATTGTGCTTTTCTGGTTTAGATCCATCTGGTGGTGCTGGCTTACAAGCAGATATTGAAGCAATCGGCCAAAGTGGTGCTCATGCAGCAATCGCATGTACAGCGTTAACCATTCAAAACTCTCAACAAGTTTTTGGATTTGAAGCAACCTCAAAAGATTTACTGCTGGCTCAAGCGAATGCTGTAGTGAACGATCTTCCTATCAAAGTAGTGAAATCTGGCATGCTCGGCACTACCGACAATATCGCCGCTTTGGCAGAATTCCTAAGAGCACATCCTGATTTCCAATACGTACTCGATCCAGTTTTGGTTGCCAATAGTGGTGGCTCATTAGGAAATCAAGCAACATTGGTCAAGGCTTTTGTTGAATTGATTCCTCTTGCTACGATTCTTACACCAAATACCGTAGAACTTCGCGCATTAACAGGCTGTGAAGATTTAGATCAAGCCACACAGAAGTTATTTGCAATGGGTGCTAAAGCTGTATTAGTCAAAGGTGGTCACGAAGCCACACCGACTTATATTAGAAATGCACTCTACATTAACGGTGATATGATCTCTGAAACAAAATGTCCTCGTCTTGAAGGTGAGTATCATGGTTCAGGCTGCTCACTCGCAAGTTTTATTGCGGGGAGATTGGCACAAGGTGATCAAATTAAAAATGCAGTTCACCATGCGGAAACATGGCTATTTGGTGTATTAAAACGCGCTGAAATCCCAGTTGAAGGTGGCCAAAGAATTCCAAAACGCTTCTAAATAAAAAGCCCACTGACTGTGGGCTTTTTTATTAATCTTTTAGTTTTTCTTTGACTGATCGGATATGTTCTCTATTGGTTTTCCACGATTTTTGAAGCGCTTCTTTTTCAATACGATATTTAATTCTCTGTAGCCTACGATCATCGATCACTTTCATTTT
Organism: Acinetobacter sp. ANC_7511; assembly: GCF_056779975.1. Classification (NCBI taxonomy): domain Bacteria; kingdom Pseudomonadati; phylum Pseudomonadota; class Gammaproteobacteria; order Moraxellales; family Moraxellaceae; genus Acinetobacter; species Acinetobacter sp. ANC_7511. The sequence goes on along the minus strand of NZ_JBWYIY010000021.1, from coordinate 34,036 downwards.
ATAGCTTTTAACTTCTTCAATCCAACTTTTACCCAAATGAACATGTACAGGAATTGGTGTTTTAAACTCACAATTAGGCACGAAAACCACTAACCCATGTATCGACAGATTTGAATCGATTAAATCTTTTAATAATCCCTCTAAAACCTTTATATGCTTGTAGTTTTGGTGCAATGGATTTTGAAATTTATGGCTTGATTTATAAATTTTTTGAGTCCACATTTTTTGATGTGATGAACCAAAAATCCAACCTTTATAGTTTTTAGTCTCAATTACAAATATTCCATAAGGACTTAATAAAATATGGTCAATCTGTGTGGTCTGATTGTCCTGATCCAAAAATGTAAGATCATTCAGTAAAATATAGTCCTCATTCAAAAATTTTTTTGCATGATATTGGACAATGTATTCACCCAATTTTCCTTTGATATAAGGTACAAACATTTTGAATACAGGGATGATTGCTAGAATTAAGATCAACCACCATAACTGCGATATGAGATTAAAAACAATTATAATTATAGGATTCTCATTAGACATAATTTTTGTATTTCATATGTTTATGCTGTTATAACATCACCACTTATCATCTTCAAGCTGCAGCAGCTTAAGCTTATTTTCCACACCTCCTGAAAATCCGACCAGCTTGCCATTGACACCTATTACACGATGACAAGGTACAATGATCGCGATAGGATTTTTCCCATTGGCCAAGCCTACCGCTCGAACCGCTTTTACATTCCCAACATCCTCAGCAATTTGCTTATACGTTCTAGACTCTCCAAAAGGAATTTTTAACAGCGCATTCCATACCGAGCGTTGGAATTCTGTCCCATAAAGTTCTATGGGCAAATCAAATACCTGACGTTGTTTTAAAAAATATTCGCGAAGCTGTGTTTCGGCAATGCATAAAATCTCGTGATCATCCCGCTGAATTACGATTTGATTTCGGATAAACTGAGGAAGTGCATTCTCCCAAGCGACAACAATCAATGCTCGATCATGAGCAACCAATTGAAGTTCACCGACAGGTGTCATTATTTTTTTTAAATAAAATTGAGTCATTTTTTAATCGCCTGAAAGTTGAATCATCTAACTATGTTGATGATAACTTCATCAAGACCAAACCCGAAATAATCAATACTGCAGCGATCATTCTCATTGCATTTGCAGGTTCTCCAAGAATAAAAATCCCAACCACAAATGAACCTACAGCGCCTATGCCTGTCCATACGGTATAAGCTGTCCCGAGTGGTAAAGTTTTCATCGCATGGGAAAGTAAAGCAAAACTTGCGATCATGAAAACGATCGTCAAAATACTGGGTGTCAATTTGGTGAATCCATCTGAAACTTTCATAAAATAGGCCCAGACCACTTCCAACAACCCTGCAACAATCAAGACTAACCAAGCCAAAATAAACCCTCTCTCAATTAAAAAAAGCAGCGTATGGATACGCTGCCTTAAATCTTACGCTGAAGCTAATTTCATCATGACTAAACCTGAAATAATCAGAATAGCCGCAATCACCCGCATTGCTGTCGCAGGCTCACCCAGAATAAAAATGCCGACTAAAAAAGACCCTACTGCACCAATCCCCGTCCAAATCATATAGGCAGTTCCCAGAGGTAATGTTTTCATGGCATGTGCCAACAACCCAAAACTGAGAACCATAAAAAATAGAGTAATTGCAGTCGGTGTGAATTTAGTAAATCCTTCAGACATTTTCATACTATATGCCCAAACGATCTCAAATAAACCCGCGAGAATAAGAATAAACCAAGCCATGATGCCTGCTCCCAATTAAAATAATTTAAGAGTCAGGCCGTCCTGACGATTTTTCTCAGAGAAATGAGGGAGGTCGTTCCTCCAAATGATGGTTGAATTATATCAACACACGCACAAAATAGGCGCAATTTTACAATTTTTGACCCAAAATACACCTACAAAAAATAGGTCATTATCGGACTAGCTTTTCTAGATTATTTCTGCATTTTTAGGCTATTGCATTGCGAACGCGATCGCTATTGCCAGATGGAAGACTAAATCCGCACTAAATTAAAACACTTTACAGCACTATAGAATCACTGGTCTGGGATGTTTAAATTGATTTTTTATCTCGCTCTTTTAAGACTTATTCACGAAGATAAGCCAAATAATGAGCAACTAAAATTTCTCCCCCAAACAATACAACAGAAAAGATAAGAAGATCCATTTTTTGTAAAAAAGGACTCAAATGAGTCCTTTTTATACATTTATTGTCTAATAAACAAACCATTGAACTAAATATGATTATAATCTAATCAAATTATCCAGACTGTTATCAACACAGATATCCACCACGTTATCCATAGACTTATCCACAGATGTGTGTAGTGTTATACATGTTTCGGATCAAACGTTAATTGAACCTACTTTCGCCAACTCTGCACGCATTTCATCAATTACAGCTTTATAATCTGGCTTTCCAAAAATGGCAGAACCAGCTACAAACATATCTGCACCAGCTTCAGCGATTTCACGAATATTTGCTGGACCAACACCACCATCAACTTCTAAGCGAATATCTTTACCAGATGCATCAATAATTTTGCGTGCTTCACGAAGTTTATCTAGCGTCATTGGGATAAATTTTTGTCCACCGAAGCCAGGGTTGACGCTCATTAATAAGACTTGATCCACTTTATCCAGTACATAATCAAGGTAATATAAAGGCGTTGCAGGGTTAAAAACTAAACCTGCTTTAGCACCACCAGCTTTAATCAGCTGCAATGAACGGTCGATATGGTCTGATGCTTCTGGATGAAAAGTGATGATATCTGCACCCGCTTCTAAGAAATCTCCGATCATACGATCGACTGGTTTCACCATAAGATGAACGTCAATTGGGGCCTGAATACCATATTTTTTAAGTGCCTTACATACACCAGCACCAAAAGTTAAATTTGGTACATAATGATTGTCCATTACATCGAAATGGACCACATCTGCACCTGCTTCAAGTACGTTTTCGACTTCTTCACCTAAGCGAGCGAAATCAGCAGATAAAATCGATGGAGCAATTAAGAATGGCTTGGACATGTCAGGACCTGGCGGGAAATTAGAATTCAAAAGTTGATTATAGCAAAACTTCGTTTATTCATTCCTTCGAAATTACTGCTATTTAAATTTCAACTCAAAATGCAAATCGTTGATAAAAAAATCTTCAAGGACGGAATATGACTTATGCAAAGCTATGTTGCATATTCGGAACAACCTTATGGTGAGATGAATGTTAAGATACAATAAATTTCAAGCATTACGGTAAATAATGAAAACAACCACAACGATAGACAGCTCCGAAGCATTACGTATCGCTAAACGATTAAGCAATCATTGGAAACATAAATTTGATGTCGCCAATACCGATGACCAATATCAAATTTTTATGCCAAAAGTGACAGTTGAATTATCAATACAACCTGATCAACTTCATGTCAGTATTGTGAATAAAGAAGAAATATCTTTAGAAGAATTAATACGACTAGAAAATGTCGTGCTTGATCATATCAATCGCATGGTTCAAGCTGACTATCAAGTTATATGGTCTAGAGAAAGTTAAAGAAAAACCGACATAAAGTCGGCTTTTCATTATTGTTGCTGTTTAAATTCAGTAACACGGCGAATTCGTTCTTCAGTGGCAGGATGACTTGCAAAGAGATCAAGAATTTTTGATTGATCTTCGTCTTCTCCCATATCATCACTCATACGTTTTAAAAAGTTTGCAAAATGCACTGTATCCATTTCATGTTTATGCATGAGTTCTAGCGCATACTGATCTGATTCTAACTCAAACTTCCGTGAATATCCTGCACCAATCATGGCAACTGGCAAAGTCGCAATTAAATCCGATCCATCACCAGTGATAGCAATATAAAGTACGCTGAATCCTAGGCTCGAAAGACCTTGTTGTAAGCTGTGACGTTTTAATAAATGTGCTTGTTCATGTGCCAAAACGCCGATAATTTCCTGATCATTCTTGGCAAGCTTCACTAATTCATCGGTGAGATAAATTGTATTGTTTGGCAATGCGAGTGCATTGGCTCCAAGCGAGGTACCTTCCCTAAATTTCAACTGAGCGGGACGACCCTCAGCAACATATTTCAGATAATCCGCGAGAATCCGATCCTGTCTTTGCTGTGATAACTGAGAAGGTTTAGTGTATTCGGCTAAATAAACTTCTGCCTGACCACCCAAACGATTCAGCGTATTTTCTGGCAGCTGGAAAGCAACAATGTGCGATGCCGTCGGTATTCCCCATTTAATGACGGAGAAACCAAGTGCGACCACGAAAATAACACTAAAAATAATCAACGATGGTGTACGTTCAAGTTTCCATACTTTTTGATGAAAATTTTTATGCTCAACAGGCAACCATTCAGGAAGCTGACGCTCATGAAATTCAATCCTAGCGTCATGTGTTAACTCTAAAGCTGGATTACGTCGACCAATTTTACCAAGCAATACCATTTCATCTGCATGATAGTAGACTGTTTTCACTTCGCCTTGATCTGTATAACTGACAGCGATACTGTCTTGATTAGCAGGGCGAATCTGTGCTGTAAAAGGCTTAGAAAGAACACCATCATAATATGTCACTGTGAGAGGTTGATTCATTGAATTAACTCCTAAAGTGAAATATCAATATCAAAAATATCACTAATTTCTTCCGCGATGGCACTATGATCACTTTGCGCAATATTCATCATCAGGTTTGGATCATCATTTAATTCTAAGCTCATCGATTCAACTTGGTATCGATAAATGCGAATAGCAGCCCATGCTGACAATAATCCTAAACTTAAGATTCTAGCGATCCAATTACTCGCAACAATCCATGCATAGCGCCATTGATTACAACTGGTCTTAAACTGACTGTTGTTGAGTGTTGTGCTATTCCACGTAGTAATAAAAATTCGTGCCTGTATTAACGGACCAATAAACAACATTCCAATCACATAAACGGCAAAGATCATCATCAGCATCATATCCATTCCATGACCACTGAGTATTGATAATGTCGAACCACCAAATCCGATGAGCATAAGAATCAATACAAAGAGAATCATGGGAACATATACTGCTCGCATATAACTAGGCCAGTCATTGTTTAATTGAAATTTGAGTTGTCCAGCGTACAAATGATTAAGCGTATATTTTTTATAAATCCAAATTGCGACAGGGCTAAATATACCTAATGTAAAAATGGTGATAGCAAGCGCAAGTAAAAATTGTTTATAGGCTTCTTTATTCGTGCCAGAAAAATAAAAACGGCTGTTCCCAAATTTACTGTTGCGCGCATTAAATCGAATTGTGGCACGAACCAACCATGGAAGAGCAATATAAATAATCAGTCCACCAAATGCTGCTATCGTCATATCCATATATGAGGCAATCGCAAATATTGCCCAAATGCCAATGGCTATCAGTCGACCAATCAAAATTTTAGTCGGTAAACCAGTAAAATCAAAAAAGCGATGAAAAAATTCGGTATTGTTATAAAAATATCTTAAACGACGTACTTTCGCCCATGGCGCATATAGGCTCAATGTCGCAATCGTCAATAAAATATTGACGATCCATATGCCAAAGTACTCCATCGCATTGCCATGAAATTTAAATTTAAATACTTTCCCCATATAAATCGGTCGATTTTCATCTGCATCAGATAATGGAAATGGATCGTTGATCAATGGTAAGGGTGCTTGTTCAGCGGAGTGTTCTGATGAATTCATTATTATTTTCTCTGATTATAAAAAATGACATCCCGAGAGATGTCATCATTCAACATGGTTTAAATGTGATATCGCACACATTATAACGAACTTAAGTATGAATATCTCAAAATTCAAATCAGATTAATTTTGCAATTGTAAAGCATGGAATTGCAGATGATCATCAATAAAACTTTGGATAAAGAAGTATCCGTGATCATAAGCCTCGTGCTCACGCAATGTGAGCTTTTGACCTACGGTTTTACATGATTCAGCAAATAGTGCTGGATTAAGTTGAGCATAAAACTGATCTGCAACCCCCTGATCAATTAAAATTTCGTGATATAGAGCACCCTTTGCTTTCACGAGCTCATTCGCATCATGTGCTTTCCATAACTCACGATCTTCTCCGAGGTAAGCTGAAAATGCCTTTTCACCCCATGGACAAATTGATGGTGCACAAATCGGTGCAAATGCTGAGACTGACTTGAATAAGTCTGGATATTTCCAAGCAAGCGTGAGTGCACCGTGCCCTCCCATGCTGTGACCAAAAATACCAATCCCGTCATCCTGTACAGGAAACGATGTAAGAACTAAAGGATACAACTCCTGTATAAGATACGACTCCATCTGATAATGCTCAGCCCAAGGTGCTTGAGTTGCGTTCAAATAGAATCCAGCCCCTTGCCCTATATCCCAAGAATCCCCGACCGCCACGTCGTCACCACGAGGTGATGTATCTGGAGCAATCAAGATAATTCCCAATTGTGCAGCTAAACGTTGTGCATGTGCTTTGATAACAAAAGTTTCTTCAGTACAAGTCAAACCTGCAAGATAGTACAACGCAATACATTTTTGACCCTCGAGTGCCTGTGAAGGTAAAAATACAGAAAATTTAGTGGGATTTTTCAAAAACTTTGAATTGATCTGATAAACACGTTGTTCACCATCAAAACATTTATTCTTTTGAACCAATTCCATTGCACTGCCTCACACATTTAATTTTTAAAACATCATCGCATATTCGTAAACTGAGCACTATCACTCTGGTGTTCACTACTTACGGTTGATAATCCAACCTGAGGAAATAATCTCTTTTCAAGTTGCGGCAACATAATTTCCATATTCTTACCAATGACCCATTGTGGCTCTGATGGCATAAACCCTTGTGCATTTTCCCAATGCGCAATATTGACTGATGCATCTTCAAAGGCTTCACGTAAGCTATTTTTTTCACGCATCGCTAAATCAAAGAAAGCACGTCCAAAATAAGTCGAGTCTGCATCATTTGAACAACCAAAAGACTCTCGATCTGCTGCAGCTGCAGTAATGACTAATGTATCTGGCGATTGCAACGCTGGAATAAAACTACCAGAGAAACATGATGAAATCACAATGACTCTCCATCTGATCCCTGATTTATCAAGCGTTTGGCGCAACCATTTTGGATCTATGTCTTCCAAATCAATTGGCGTATTTTCCATTTGAAATTGGTTACTCAATCCATGGGAAGTCATATAAAGAAACAGGACATCACTTTCACGATTCATCTGAGCGCCAATACGTTGCAATGCCAAATTAATACTGGTCTTTGACGCAATTGGATATTCTTCGCGAGTTGCAGGATTATTAATTAACGCAATTGAACGACCAAAGGTTCCGAAACGCGTATCAAATTGATCTTTAAATCTTTGAATTTCCAATTTGAATACATCTTGATAACTTGCACCAGCTACGCCCATAAAATACCAATGCGAGTTCGCGAACTCTCCAAATTGGATCTGTTCAAGCGCCTGATTTAATAATCTGCTTTGCGCGTAAAATGATTGTTCTGAAATACTTGGAGGCGCCTCATCTACCTTCCAAATTGGTTGACTTTGTGACGAAATCTGCCAAACAAAAAGTGTAAAAAACGTGGCGATCATGATGAGCAGTCGCTCCCACCAAGGCCATTTTAATTCACGCGAAAAAACCCAAACAACAGCTAAACTTTGCCAAACAAACAATAAAGAAAATATGTGCTGCAAATGATCAACAAGGAAATTAGGTTGATAGTCAAAGTTATTAAAATAATATTGGATAAGACACTGAATCAAAACAATATGTGTGTCTAGTACTAACCAAAGTAATGCTGGCACTAACATCAAACGTGGATTATTAGTACGCTGTGAAAGGAAAATCCCAACAATTAAAGCAATAAATGGCCAGAGCGCATAACTCACTAATCCTTGAGAATTAAATTCTCCAGCACCATTCGATAACAACCAGCTAAATAAAGAGCTCGCTGAACCTCCAAGAATTCCCCAAAAAATAAGTTGAAGAATTGATGGCCTTACAATCTGTAGTGATTTCCTTGAACCTAAAAATAACCAAATCCCTGCAAGCTGGTTACTTTTTAAATCATGCCAAAAGTTAATTGAAGGTTTAAGGTCTATCATAAGATTACTGTGTAGGTGCTTGGATCAGCTTTTTTAAGTTTATGCTCGGTTAAATAATTATCAATGCTACTTTTAACTATATAACAATTTTTCGATTATTTTTGAGTCATTTACCAAACTACTCAGAAACAATCGCTTGAAAATAGGCATCAAAGCGACATGCATCACCTAACCATTGATGATCAGGTTTTTGCGCATTGAGATAAACAGCATGCCTTGGTCGCTTTACAATAACTCGCTTAGCAACGCTTTGAGCCAATGCCAACAATTCTTCACCTAAATCCATCTCTCCATCTTCAGGCAACAGAAGATGTAACAGCTGCATTTGTTTTTTAACTTGCGCTTGTTTTTTAATGGCATTTTGATTCTGATCGCGCTGTGGAAACATTGGATCTAAATATACTACATCGGCATCGACGTGTTGGTTTTCACATTGCTTAAGATAATCAGCGGAATCTGAAAAAACCAGCTGAATACGCGCAACAATACTCTTTAAAAATGGGTCAAGACTCGCTTGTTGATGAGTAGATTCTAACAAAGTATATAGAATTGGATGTCGTTCAACTAATGTGACATTTGCCCCTAAATGTGCCATCAGTAAACTGTCATGCCCAAGCCCTGCGGTGGCATCAATGAGCTGGGGTTTTTCAGATAACTGGCATGCCCTCGCAATCATTTCAGATTTCAAGCTAGCACGTTTTAAGCGACCGACTTCGGCTTTCCAATCAGGTTGCATACGCATGCCCTGTGCGCACAGCCACAACCCATCTTGATCAACACAAAGCGCAAGTTCAGGATGATGTCTGAAAAATCGAGCATTCAATTTTTCAACCTCTTCGATTGTTGACTGCACCCCACGAGAAGAAAGCACAGCATTAAAATGCTGTGCTTTCTCAAGAAAATCTCGTTCAGCAAATAAGCGTATTTCGCTTACCATAATTTCCAACCTGTAAATGCAAAGAGAAGGATCACTAAACCTGAAGCAATTCGATACCAAGCAAAAATCATAAAATCACGTTTTGCGACATAGGCAACCAAAGCTCGAATGAGTAATAAAGCTGAGACAAATGAAACAATCAACCCAGTTGTCAACACTGCCCAATCTTCAGCAGTCTGGAACACATCATAGCTTTGATATAAATCTAATAATCCAGCACCAATAATGACTGGAATTCCAAGAAAGAATGAAAATTCGGTCGCTGCTTTGCGGGAAACGCCTAAAAACATTGCCCCGATGATCGTAGCACCAGAACGTGACGTACCTGGGATCAAAGAGAGCACTTGAATTAAACCAATCCAAATTGCATCTTTATAACTGAGCTCTTCAACTTCTTTGACACGTATTCTTGGGGGATTTTTTTCTACCCAAATGATAATTAAACCACCCACAATCAGGCCAATTGCAATCGCGTAGTTATTAAATAATAGCTCTTTTACTGTTTGCCCAAAGGTCAAACCTATTGTAACAATTGGGATTGAAGCCAAGATTAAACCAAATCCGAGTCTTCTACCTTGTGCTTCGCCAGTGACCATACCCGTTGCAGCACCCCATAAGCGCGACCAATATTCATAAATAACCGCTGCGATTGCCCCCATTTGAATGGCAATCACAAAGACATCACTTTTTTCCTTGGTCCAGAAATTCATGAGTTCAGCGGCTAAAATTAAATGGCCTGTACTAGAAATGGGTAAAAACTCAGTAATACCTTCAACGATACCCATAATTGCCGCTTTAAGCAGCAGTAAAAGATCCATAGAAATTCCTAATTATGCTTTGCCTTGTTCTGGAATTTTTTTCCACGCATTGTCACGTAAATAAACGGGTAGTGCGAGATCGGCACTGAGCCATTGTTCTTTTAAAGCATGTTCACGTGCAATCGTCGCTATATCCTCAGCAGTTGCTTGGACATGTGAATAATCATTTAATTCGGGATGAATACATTTTGTTCCTGAACCAATCATTTGAAACTTTTGATAGGCTGCAGCATTTTCATAATTTAATAATTGCTCTTCATCCACCAACTGCATTAAACCTTGAGCATTTAACTGAAAACTTGCAATGTAGACCTCACTCATTCTTGCATCAAGTACAGCCGTAACTTCTGTCAGTTGATACATTCGATAAGCAGCCTGTGCCAGAGCTTGAAGGGATGAAACAGGAATCACAGGCACGTCATGTGACCATGCAAGTGCCTGAGTGACTGCTGCATTAATACGCACACCGCTGAATGAGCCAGGACCACGACTAAAAGCGATCGCATCCAAATCTGAAACGTGTACTTCAGCTTGCTGAAAAGCTGCTTCAATCATTGGGAGGATAGATTGGGTCTGCGCTTTTGCACGATCATCTAGTTGATAAAAAAGTACTTGATTCTCATCAATTAACGAAACTGAGCACTGCTCATTGGCAGTTTCTAATGCAAGCAATTTCATGCATGCCCCTATAAATCGTTAAAAATGGTGCTAATCATACTCCACTCGAATTATTCCTGCGAGAGCAGATCTGTTCAGATTTAGTGATTATTGAACGCTCGTATCAATCTCAACACTTATATTTAAAATTCAAATTTTTCAAGCTGAGTGAAATTTTTGAAATGATGCGCATAATGCATCGCACTCATTTTGAGTTTAGCTTCTGCAAACTCATCTAATGTTTTAATTACTTTGCCAGGAGAGCCCATCACCAATGAATTATCTGGGATGATTTTACCTTCTGGAATCAACGCATTCGCGCCAATAATGCAATTTTTACCGATTACAGCATTATTTAATATGACGGCGTTGATACCAATCAAACTATTATCTCCAATCGTACAACCATGTAACATTGCTTGATGACCAATGGTGACATATTGCCCAACATTCAATTCAATGCCGGGATCAGTGTGTAAGACGGCATTTTCTTGAATATTACTGAAATCACCAATACGAATTTTGCAGTTATCCCCGCGTATTACCGCACCAAACCAAACACTCACCTCTTGTCCAAGTTCAACATCGCCAATCACAGTGGCATTTTCTGCAATCCATCCATTCCATGGTTGAATCGTCGTTGAAGGGGTTTTGTCTTGAAATTTGTACATCATATGCAGCAATCCTATGCATTTAATATTTTAATGTTGTTTGAAAATTGAAGATTTAAAACTTGGGGAATTGAGCAAAAAGGGCCAGTTTTTTTTATAATTTAAGCCATACTGAAACAACGAAATCAGGATCCTTGCTGTAAGACCCCATATCACCTCATTCTCAACTCTTAAACTTGGAAAATAGATTGATTGCTTAGCCAATCGAACTTCATAAGGTGTTGGGCGAGCATCCATCATTTCGCGTATTGAAGCAAAAAAAATACGATCTATTTCTGTAGGTTGTGGGACAAGCTTCACATTAGGCGGTATCAATCCAACAACAGGTTTTACTAAAACACCCGCTTTTGAGCGCTCTGAAGGCAGATCACCTAGCAACTTTACATCGAACGGATTCAAAGCCGTTTCTTCCCATGCTTCTCGGAGTGCAACGACAATATTACTGGTGTCGTTCGGATCTCTTTTTCCTCCTGGGAATGACACTTCACCCGCATGATTATTCATATAAATAGAGCGACGCGTCAGCAGAATTTTAGGATCATCTTCATTGGTGATTGCAAGTAATACTGCAGCATCAGCTTTTTGAATGCGTTTAGAAAACCTAAGGTGTTGTTGCAGTTGCAATGTTAATGAATGATCCATCATCTTGAATAGCTCGATCTCTCTTTTTTATTCTCATCCCATCATATATGAAATTTTGTGCATAAGGCTATAAATGATGCGAAAGTTATTTTTTTGGGGTATGCTGAATCATCTCATTTTTACTTGACAGCATATGCCTTTTTGCACGGCCTGTGGGCAACCGACGACCGAACAGATTCCTTTAGGTGATCATAAAGTACGCCAAGTCTGTACGCATTGTAAAACCATTCACTATGTGAATCCAAAGGTCATTTGTGGAGCCTTAGCGATTTGGGAAGATAAAGTACTCTTATGTCGTAGAGCGATTGAGCCGCGCTATGGTCTTTGGACGCTACCAGCAGGATATATGGAACTCTTCGAGACAATGGAGCAAGGTGCAGCTCGTGAAACTCGTGAAGAAGCTGAAGCTGAAGTGGAAATTGAGCAATTGTACTGTATGTACAATATCCCTCGTATTGGTCAAATTTACGTATTATTTAAATCTCACCTTGTTGAAGGTAAATTTGGAGCTGGTGAAGAAACCATCGAAAGTCGTTTATTTGAAGAACACGAGATTCCATGGGATAGTTTAGCTTTCCCAAGTGTTGAACGAACGCTTCGTCATTATTTTGAAGACCGAAAATCGAATCATTTTCCTACACACTTAGAGACCTTAGGTACTCGACTTGATCAAACAGGTTAAAAAAAACTCCATCTCATAAGATGAAGTTTTTTTGGTTAAGCTTTTCGACCTATTTGATAACAAGGTGTTAAAGCAATTTCAATTGTTCCTGTTCTAAGCTTTGCTAGATTAAGTTGTTCAGTCGTTGGTTTATTCTCTGGAATCGAATTGTACGTGTGTTGGTATGTCGCATGCGTATTCACCCATTCAGCTGCGGCTGTAGAGCCCTTATTATCCCAACTCGTGATATTAATACCCGCTCTTATGTCATTATTTACGATTAAGTTTTGTAAATTTAAACGTACGCCTCCAGATGACACAAGTTCACTATTAGAATCGACTCCAAAGTCTGGTCTGTTATTTAGTCCAGCTCTGACCCCATTTAGGTTCCCAAAAATTGGATTCGCTAGAATCATACGTATTGTCAGAGATTTATCATTTGCAGTTGAATATGTTGTGCCTGTCGTACCAATAATGAATTGTTGAACATCCAATTCATCGGTCATGGTTGAAGTATTCTTAATGCTTGGACAAGTGGTAGATTTTAAACTCGATGCAGTACGATTGGTTCGTATATCTCCATTTTCATCAATGACGATACTCACTGTTTGTGATGGAATCGTTTTATCATTAAAGTTAAACACTAAATCTGCGTATAATGGGAAAATAATTTGATCCCCAGCTTCAACATTTTTACGTGTTTTGAACACTTTACGATCTAAATAGCTCACTGGACTGTATTTTAGAATATCAAGCTTACCTGTATAGCGCTCAGAATTGACATCTTGACGCCACTCCCCATATACCTCAGTGCTTGTAGGTGTAACCTTGCTGCCTAAGAATCCTTGATAAGCATACTGATTACCAGGAATAATGGATTGACCAAACAGAGTTCCTTTATAGATTTCTAATTTGTCATTTGAAGATTCAATACTTTTAAAAACTAAAGGTTTTTGTATTTTTTGTGAGATATTATTCAACCAATCTTTTGAATTAGAAACGACATCTAATTTTTCAGGTGGTACTTGATTGATTAATAATACTCGTGCTAACTCTTCTGAAGTATTACTACCCGTAACAATTGGTTTCCCTCTCCACTGTGAGAGATAACCACTCGCATAACCTTCGCGCGTAGTAATTACGCTCATATCAGCAATTGCTTGATTATTGTTTAGGCTTGAGCCGTGAAACCCTGCGAAATTAGTATTTTGTCCAATAAAGAGTAAGTGATTGGCCTGATAAATACCCACACTTCTCATTCTAATGATCTGTTGTGCTACTTTTTCCGCATCATCAATTGAGACCTTATCGACATCTAACCATGGTTTCAGGATCTGAACATAACTGCCATTTTTGAACTCATTGGCCGTTATATTTTGGCTGATCACTTGAAGACCATCCAAATTGTCTTTTGACAGCACAACTTGCTGTATATCACCAGGTACATTACTGATTTGATCTACACCTAATGTTTGCAAAATTCGTATAATTCCGACCATTGCGTTATAGGTAGGATCGGACATATTAAAATTTTCAATTGGCTTACCAGTTAGCCCTTGAGCCATATCTTGTACACCAATCTGAATATAAACATCGCTCATTTTCTTAGGCACAATTGAACCTAGATCGACCGTCCCTAACTCAATTTTTCGAGCACTGGCTTCACCCTGAATATAAAATGTAACTTTGTCTCCCACTTGGCATGAACCAGTTGCAACATTAGGATCGAGTTCAGTTCGATAGTGATTCAGTTTGTCAGTACTACAATCGAACTTTAGTCCCTCTACAGGATAGTCCAAGACAAATCCAAGACAATTAGCATCATTTGAGGTTAAACAACCATTAGAGGTTGTAACGGAACCACGGTTAGGATCTTCATTTATTTTAGCACTCTCTCCACCACATCCAGTCAGTGCTAAAAAAAGCGTGGAAAACGTGAATGGGATAATATTAGACTTTTTCATTCTAGTTCTCTTTTATTTGATGGCCTTAAGCTTTAGCTGACCAGTATTCACGAGTTTTTGATTTTGAATATCAATTGATTCGACTAAAGGGGTGAGTAATAAATATCGTGTTTGAGGTGGTTTTTTTAATATACCTTCGAGTGCAGAGTATGTCGTGACGTTGGCTTGAGTATCTGTACTTTTAAAACCAGTCGCTCCCTCTAAAATGCAACCTTGCTGATCCAAAAATACTGCAATCGGCCAATAAAAAGTTGGGTTATTTTGAGATGAAGCAAATGATTGAATTTGAATCTGATCAATTGATTCATCTAACTCCACCACCTCATAAGCAAAACGTTCTTTCAATGGCGCAACTGGCCATAAACCAATTTCACCTTGAGCACCCTTCAAACGCTTAGCTTTCTGAATTTTTTTATCTTGAAAGCATGTACGTTCCAAAGATTCTGCAAGATCTTTTGCTTCAATACGCATGTACGTACTCGATAAAGCCATTGCTTCTTTCGCTGTAGGCTCTGTCGGCTGTAGGAACTGAGATAAAACGGCTTTGGTAATCCCTTTTTGTCGCTCAATTGTTTCAAAACGAGCTGCACCTACACCCTGCGTATCAGGAACTACATAAAACCGTTTTCTTCCTTCCAGATTAAACTCACGATCTTCAAGATATTCATGATCAATGTATTCAACACCATCAATTACAGTTACAGGACTTCCTTTTTCAGCTTTCAGTGAACCACCTGCGTTTTTGCTATCTGAAATCTGCTCAACACGTTGAACGCTTTCTTTAGAATTTTGATCGTGTGTAGATTTATTTTTTGTTAATGACTGCTCATGTTTCGTATTGACTTTAGTCTGTGCAAGATCAATTTTCGTCATTTGATCTTGAGTCTTTTTTTCAACACTCACTGTTGATTGTTCAACATTGTCATTTTGACTGCGCCCAACTGATTTGCTCGCTGTAGGAGCTTTAATACTCGGCTGAGCGATTTCAACCTGTATTTTTTTAGGCTCATCTGCTGGTTTTTTTTGAATGATTTTTGGCTGAACATTTTCTCTTTGAATTGATTTTCGATTTTTAATAGATTCGTTTTTTTGAGCACTAGATGCAGATCTTTCAATGACAATCGGTCTACCATCTGGACCTATAATTGTGTAAAAGTCTTGGGCATTCAATGTAGGACATATTAAAAAAGAACCTGCGCATAAGACACAACCGAGAGACTGGCTTACTCTTGTCTTTATTTGTTTAAATTGCTCAAGATTTAAGTCCATTACCATCTCGTTCTATAATTTATACCTAAAATCGTAATTTTGGTATTCGTCGATACATTTAAGCCAGCATATGGATTAAGTAATAAATTATCCACGGCGTCTAGATTGGCTAGGCTACTTGATCCCGCTGGAATTCTATCGCGGCTACGAAGGAACCCGACTGATAAATCAATATCTGTATCTTCATCAAAACGGTAACCAATACCCAATCCAAACAATTGTGCATTATTGATCGGTACCATTGTATTCCGCTTTCCATCTGGGATCGCACTTGTTCTAGGTTCATAACCAGCACGGAATTTCAAACGGTCATTGGCAGAATATTCAACGCCAACGCCCCAACTCCATGGAGATTGAAAACCTAGAGGCAGAGATAAAGATGAGTCTGTTACATCATTAGATAACAGTTTTGCAATTTTCAGAGCAGAAATTTGACGATCGAACTCAAATTTAAACTTATCCCAAGCCGCATAGTCAGTCCATCCCACATCGAAATTTACCTGTAAGTCCGGGAATACTTTGTACTTAATCCCTGCTTGGAAATGTGCTGGATATTCTAAATCCATAGACATTAGACCAGTTTCAATCGCAGGTACATAGTTCGGAAAACCAAGTATTGTTGCCAAAACTTGCCCCGTAGGTGAGGAGTTTAGTCCTTTGATTAATTCTCGGGATGCGTTTCCATTTTCTACAATATATTTTCCCTTTAAGCGCATTTTAGCACCGCTTTGGTAAACCAGCCCCAAACCAAACTCTTCAGTAGGTTCCCACAAGACACCTAGGTTGTAGCTTGGAGATAAACTCTGCTCCAGTTCAACATTGATCTTTCCAAAGGTTGAAAATGGATTCATGCCCTCATTGGTATTACATAAGCCGAATAGCAAAATATTCGTGACAATATTGTCATTTCCTCCACGGAAAGGGGCACAGACAGACTCATCCACCATCCTAAGAAGACCTATCATTTCATTTGGAAATCGCAAATCTGTTTTCATGGCAATGGCTTGATAAGACATTCCCACTGAAGCACCAATCGAAAGTTCATCATTTACTTGATAAGCAATCGATGGCGATAAATATGTAATACGCTCCATGGCAACTTGCTGCCCCATGAAGTTACCCGGATTACCATCTTCTGCACCGAAACCTGCAACCAGAGGTGCATAAACTGCAGTAGCGAAAGTAAACTTAGATCCTGGTGGATTGTAGGAGATCCCTCCAGTTGGAGCTGCTACTGGCCATCCTTCTCCTAAATCCACCATTTTTTTCAATACAGGAATATATAAGGATGCGTACTCGACATCACCTCTCACAGAATCCTTAAAATCAGTACAGAGGTTTGATGGATTATCAAGCGCATCATTACAGATTAATGGATCATCAGAATATCCAAAGACGTCATAACCTGATGGCGCGGAAAATTCACGCTGAATATCAAAATTAGCAACTAAGCCTTGAACGTCGGTTTGTAACCCTTTGAGTTTGGTTAAACCCGCAGGGTTAAAGTGAATTGCACTAATCCCGGGTGGATCTGCAGTGACAGCATTACCCATTGATAATGAGCGTACATCTACAGATAAATTCTGCCCAAGGTGTGCAAAGACTTGCGTACTACATCCACTCAGAACAATTGCTGTAACTAAAGGATGCAAACGGAATTGACTCATTTCCGAACTCCTTTAGCTTGCTTTTTTCTTACCGAAGCCAAGTATATCTAATGGGAACGATAGGCCGAGAGAAACATCTGGAGAGTCTTCAGTTAAACCGATACCTATCGTTCCATTGACAATCGTCTTCGGACTAACACGTACACCGAGTGCCACCGCAAACATAGAGCTGGTCTGAGTCGCAGGCTCGTAATATTCACCTGTATCATATGTAAATTTGGTACCCATGTTCATCGATTGCTGATAAGACATGGTCAAGGAGACATCATAGTTAAATGAATATGCAAACCCGAACGAGAATCCAGCCGTAACACCGGGTTCAAAAGTATCTAAAACACGGTTACGCCCAGTTAAACCTTCACCTTGAGTATTTCCTCCCCCTCGGATTTGATTTAAGCCAGATTCTTTAAAACCATAATTTGTTGATACTGACGCAAACAATACAACTGGATCAATATATTTTCTTGTACTTGCACCAACACCAACTGAATAATACCCCTTACCTGTTGAGAGATCCGTCAAAGGATTAATTTCATAGGGGCTATCACCTGTTTTTGTCGATAGATTACCAAACAAAATAAGTGGCAAACGACCTTCTTTCAGTGGAAATGGCTCCCAACGCGCCCCTAAACTAATATCACCCAAACCAGCAGTGGTCGTATCTTTGACACTATCAGACTTTGCAACCAATGGAATTGAAGCGTTTAGCGTGATGTTATCTCTTAAACCATATTGCGCTGTGATGGTATTGGTAATCGTATGATTTGCATCTTCATCAATACGAAGTTGATACAACTGTCCTTCATCGATCGAAGCATTTATTTGTGAATCCCGATAGTACGAATAATCAAGATCATAGAACGTTGAAAACTCACCACGCTTAATCAGTGAATATTGTCGCTCATTAGAGGAAAAAACTTCCTGCAAGTTAGTCTCTTGCGTCGCATCACCTTCTTTTTGTTGGAGCGCATTTGCAGCCTGCCCTTCAACACCTGGCTTAAGAGAAGGTGTTGCATCAACATTTTCAGTAGATTCTGCCGTATAACTTGATTGTGCTTGTTCAAGCTCGGTCGCCGAACTATTTTCAGTATTATTTTGAGTATCTTGAGAAATATTCTCTTCTGATGGAGCTTCAACTGTTTCGGGTGCTGCATAGACGCCTGTGACAATCATTTGAATACTGATTGCGAGTAGCGTTCTTTTCGTCCATTGATTATTCATTTTACTTCCTACCACAATTCTTCATTATTTGGATTTTGTTTCAATTCAATTTAATTGCATTTAAATTACTTACGTTTATAGTAAAGCCGCATATATGTTGTAATGGGTTGATTATACGTTGGAGATTTGGGATCAAGATCTAATACTTTACGCATAGTTGAGGCTTTATCTGCGATTTTATTCATATAATCTGACGAAAATTGTGCATCAACTAAGGCGTAACGGTTAATTGTTGCATCATCGACATGTCTTAAATCTGTTTCTTGTAATGCCAATAGATCTTTCTGTTGAGATTCAGGAACGTTCACTAAAAATAAGGTATTGTTTTCCCAAATTTCTTTAAATCGTGCTTCATCAAAACTGATATTTCCTAATGCAGGGTCAGCAACATAAACCCTTCCATCTTTATATGCTTTGTATACAACAAAGTGCTTAAAACCTGCATAGTGAATTGGAACAATAGCAGGTTGTGTCTGTTTAATCAGGTCTTTGAATTCACCACGGTACCCACCACTTTCATAACCTAAAGCAGTGACGAAGCGCTTCATATCCAATAATGAAAAGCTTCTACGCTCAATGATTCGATCATACTCGCCAAATCGCAACAATCCCTCCATGGTTTGTTGTTCTGTCAAATTTAGACCAGCGTGACCATTAAGAACTGTCGTCAACGCCGCAGAACCACAACTATAGTCATACGCTTGACGAACTATTCCTCTAAACTGATTTTCGATAGCCGGCTTGATAGCTACAGGTTCACGGTGATTTTTTGTATAAGATAGATGTCGTGAGTCTGCAATCTCACTGTAATAAACTGCTTCGCGTGGTTTTTCTTTAATTTCGAGAGCATGACTCGCAAAAAAATACATAATTGCAGAGCCTAAAGTAATTTCTATCATAATGTTAACTGTTCTAGTTCGGCGTACTTGCCTTTATGATTCTGTAGTTGGAGTTTGCACTCACATTTATTCTTATATTCAGAATACCTTTTTCATCCTAAAAATACAGTACTTTTACTTTTTAATTTCAAATTCGCAAAATTTAAAAAACGCGTGATCAACACGCGTTTTTTGTATAAAAACTTAGTGACCAGAAATTTTGATTGAAGTGCTACCCAAATTCAAACCTTGAACTTCGATTGAACCGATACTCTTATTAGCTTCACCTAAAGAAACTTTTTGGATGTAAGCATTCAATGGTGATTGAGCTGGGCTGATATATAATCCATCTTTTGTTACACCAATTTTGGCGTCAGCATTCAGGTTTTTACTGCCTGAACTTGTAACTTTCAAGCCCTCGATTCCAATGCTACCACCACCCGATGTAGATGTATCATTAATAGTTAAGCTTGTAGATAAACCACCAGTGATTTCAGAATCAACGACAATCATAGCGCCTTGAGGTGCATTACCTAATTGAACGTTTGCTTTGGTTGCACCCAATGATAATGTTAAACCTGTAATAATTTGTTTTTCAGAACCTTCAACAACACCACGAACATTGTCATCAGAACTGTAAGTGCCAGAGCTTGCAACCCCAATAGAACCAACATTGATGTCTAAAACACCAGTTTCAGCAAGAACATTAAGTACCGCTTGACCACCAACATCTGCGGCATCAACTTTCAACGTTGCTAAGTTTTGAGTATTTCCAGTACCCTTTGAAATCGTTAAACCGTTAACCGTGATTGCACCAGCACCAATTGTTGGATCAGCAGTGCCAGCTGTATTAATGGTCGTATCACCGAATGTCAAAGCGCTATTTGTAAAACCATCATTATCATGAATATATAACTTATCGATTTCGATACCAGCAGTTGTATCAATGGCAATAGTAATACCATCTTGACCAGTCGTTGCGCTGAGTGATGCATCATCCATTGCCTGCATCGCCATAGCATTCACGCTCACCGCCATTGAAGAAACTAAAGCCAATTTTGTGAATAATTTCATTATGTACTCTCCCAAGAGCATTTTTTTCATTTTTTTGACTGCTCTCCGTGTTTCTGAAGTTTTTATAATTTAACGACTGAAACTTCATCCTTGAGCAGTTCGCTTTGCAGTATTAAGTTAACCTTATGTTATCTTATGATCAATATCTGTTAAGAAAATTCGACCTATTCCCGATAAATGGCATAAGTGTGAACTAGTATTAAATGGGTGATGCAAATTTTCTGAAAAGAGTGTAACAAGTCACAAATGGTAAGTGCTTCATTTTTTAAACAAAACTTAAAAATTTCAGGACTAAGTAAAGCTGATTTTTTGCAAAAAATTGGTTCATTGACAGGATTGGTATATCTTGAAAATCAGGATTTACCGATTATCGGATTTTTGCCAAAAAAATATTGCGTTTATATAAACGGCGGATTCAGTCAATTTGTGCGTTGCTCTGATTTTAATTATCAGTATGAAAGCCAATTTTCTTCACTCAAAGATTTTGTTCAATGTAGCGAAAATTCACTTCCAGATTCTGCAAGCCATTATTTCAGAGGCGGTTACATTGGTTACTATGATTATAATTTTGCAGCAAATTTTCAAATCAACACCAAGGTAAAAAAACAACCACAATTGTTTTTTGGCTTGTATGAAAGCTATTTGATTTATGAAAATAATGATTGGGTTTTCTATAGCACTGAACATAATGCCGAGTGCCTTTATACACGATTATTAGACTGTTTTCAGCAATCTAGCCCATCATCATTTCAACTCAGTTCACCCATGCAAGCACGTTGGACTAAACAACAATATCTAAGTGCATTTCAACGAGTACAAGATTACATTGTTGCTGGGGATTGTTACCAAATTAACCTAACTCAAGAATTTGTAGCACAAGCTGAAGGTGAGCTACTGAGTATAGCTAAACCTTTTTGGGCACTCACAAATGCTCCTTATGCTGCTTATCTTAAAATTGATAACCTTGAACTTTTGAGCTGTTCACCTGAGTTATTTATCGAGTTTAGACCCAATAAAAAAATGATCACTAAACCGATCAAAGGCACCATGCCACGCTTTAAAGATCCTCAAAAAGACCAAGAATCAAAACAAACACTCATCAACTCTGAGAAAGATAAAGCCGAAAATCTAATGATTGTTGACCTTCTCAGAAATGATTTAAGCATTTATGCAGAAACTGGCACTGTCAAGACACCAAAATTATTTAACATTGAAAGCTTTAATCAAGTCCACCACATGGTCAGTGAAATTGAAGCGACGTTAAAATCTGATGTTCATCAATTAGATGTTTTACACGCAGCGCTCCCCGGCGGTTCAATAACGGGGGCACCCAAAATTCGAGCGATGGAAATTATTGAAGAACTTGAAGAGTCCCCACGCGGTGCATACTGTGGCTCTATTGGTTATTTCAATTTTGATGGTACTGGTTCTTGGAATATTTTGATCCGAACAATTCAAAAATATCAGCAAGATGTGTCTATTTGGGCTGGTGGTGGTGTCACAATCAGTTCAGATTGCGATGCAGAATATCAAGAATGTTTTGATAAGGTTGAAGCCATGCTAAAACTGATGAATCAATGGTACGAATCATAAAAAAGCGACCTATCTGGTCGCTTTTTCAACAACAAAAATTTGCAGCACTCACACTTTTAAAATGTCATTCTTCAAGGTGTCTACTAAACGTTGATTTTGCTCATCTGTACCAATGGTGATACGCAAATACTGATTAATACGTGGTTTATTAAAATATCTTACGATAATGCCACGCTCTCGCAATTCATTTGCAAGCTGACCTGCATCTTTGCTAGGCAGTGTTGCAAATATAAAATTTGCGGCAGAAGGCAACACATCAAACCCTAAGGATTTCAGTTGCTCAACTAACTTTATACGACTAGCAATCACTTTGGCATTTTGCGCTTCGAAATAGGCTTGATCCTCGAAAGACGCCACTGCAGCGGCAATCGCAAAACGGTCCATTGGATATGAATTGAAGCTATTTTTTACCGCTTCTAACGCTGCAATTAAATGCGGCTGTGCAATCGCAAACCCGACCCTTAATCCCGCAAGCGAACGTGATTTCGAAGTTGTTTGACAGACCACCAAGTTGTCATATTTTTCTACGAGAGCCACTGCAGATTCAGCACCAAAGTCTACATATGCTTCATCAATCACAACCACTGAATTTGGGTTCGATTGAAGTACTTCCTCAATTGCAGACAAACCAAGTGCAATACTGGTAGGGGCATTTGGATTGGTGATAATG
The DNA here is from genome assembly GCF_056779975.1 of Acinetobacter sp. ANC_7511. Classification (NCBI taxonomy): domain Bacteria; kingdom Pseudomonadati; phylum Pseudomonadota; class Gammaproteobacteria; order Moraxellales; family Moraxellaceae; genus Acinetobacter; species Acinetobacter sp. ANC_7511. The sequence continues at coordinate 11,125 of NZ_JBWYIY010000021.1, read as the reverse complement.
ATGCCGCCATTTGGTTGCTTATAGTCGTCCACAACAATTTCAAATTTTTCGTTTAAAGGCAAAATTTGAGTTTTCACACCAAAAAATTGGCTATAAACAGGATAGAAACTGTAGGTAATATCTGGATAAAGAATTGGCAAATCTTGAACAAAAAATGCCTTAAAAATATGAGCTAAAACCTCATCAGAACCATTACCAACAAACACGTGCCCCACTGGAACATGTTGCTGTTTCGCAATTGCTTGCTTTAATTCCGATGCGTCAGGGTCAGGATACAAACGTAAAACATCCGCGCCATTTGCTAAAACTTGTTGTACCGCTTCTACAACTTTTGGAGATGGTGGATACGGGTTCTCGTTGGTATTCAATTTTAAAAGATTTTGGATTTTGGGTTGTTCACCAGGCACATATGGCTCTAGTTCACGTACTTCGGGACTCCAAAAACGCATTTGTTCTACTGTAATATTCATTTTTAAATTCTCTAAATTCCCCTCACTGACTAAGGAGGTTAGGGAGAGATTTTTTAATTACCCTCACCTAACCTCACTTGCATTTCGATTTCCAGCAATGCTTAAAAACAGATTTAGAGAGGAATATTCATACCAAATTTATGGTTTAAATTACTGATAACGATATCGCGCTGAACGAGCGTGAGCATCTAAGTTTTCTTGCTGTGCGAGAATATCTGCTGTTTTCGCTAAAGTTTTCACGCCATCTTCCGAACACATGATTAGGCTTGAACGCTTTTGGAAATCATACACCCCGAGTGGTGATGAAAAACGTGCCGTACCCGAGGTTGGCAATACATGATTCGGACCTGCACAGTAATCACCAATTGCTTCAGGCGTATAACGCCCCATGAAGATAGCACCTGCATGGCGAATACCTTCAGCCATTTCTTGTGCTTCATCTAAACATAGCATCAAGTGTTCAGGGGCAACTTGATTGATCAATTCTGCACCTTCGGCACGATCTTTAACTAAAACGAGCGCACCACGATTAGCAATAGAAGTTCGTGCGATTTCTGCTTTAGGAAGTGCTTTTAAGTGCTCTTCAATTGCAATCGCGACATCATGAAGCAGTTGCTCGTCTGGCGTCATAAATACAGCTTGAGCAACAGTATCATGCTCTGCTTGAGACAGAAGATCCATTGCAAGCCATTCTGCATTATTTTCCCCTTCAGCATACACTAAAATTTCTGAAGGACCTGCAATCATATCAATACCTACCTGACCAAATACGGCGCGTTTTGCTGCTGCAACAAAACGATTGCCCGGTCCAGTGATCTTGTCTACTGCTGGAATAGTTTCAGTACCATAGGCCAATGCTGCAACCGCTTGTGCACCACCAATCGTAAAAACTCGAGTGACACCTGCCAAATACGCAGCTGCCAACACCAATGGATTTAAATCACCATTTGGTGCAGGCACAACCATAATAATTTCAGGTACTCCTGCGACGTGAGCAGGAACCGCATTCATGAGTACTGATGATGGGTATGAAGCCAAACCACCTGGCACATAAATTCCAACACGGTCAAGCGGCGTCACTTTTTGACCTAAGGTGTTACCCAAAGCATCAACATAGGTCCAACCATCTTGTTTTTGTGCCTGATGGAATTCACGGACACGATTTGCAGCCAACTCTAAAGCTTCTCGAACTTCAGTCGTTAAATGATCAAATGCAGCTTTAAGTTGCTCTTGTGTCAGTTCTAAATCTGAAAATTGATGCGCTGGATGTCGATCGAACTGTTGTGTGAGTTTGAGAACATGAGCATCACCATGTTGACGAACATCGGCAATGATTTTGTCTACTGTTTTTAAAAGTTCTGGGTCACTCACGGTTTCAAAAGCGAGCAAGTCAGCAAAGTCTTGCTTAAAATTTTGATCTTGAGTCGATAAACGTCGCATCAATTTATCCACAATGAAATTAAAGGGAAGCTTTAGTTTACCTGTTTTCTACTGATTTGTGGGCATCTTCATTCAAGCAACCCAGATAGAAATGATTGAAAATAACTTTTGATTAAATTGAATTTTCTATTGAGCTCTGTTCTTATCATAATTTGATTTTACTCGGGGGGATTTTAGATGAAAGAAATAGAAAAATATGTCGGTTACTATTTAGGTATTTATGTCGTTGTTTTAACTATTTGTGGATTTTTCAATACTTTTATTACTGTCAGGGACAGTCTTTGATGTGTGCCGTTACTAAACAAGGAATCCAAGATATAGTAACTTTAACCGCATATGTACTGACGCCAATAGTTGCAATTATTGGTTTCTTAAATTGGAAGATTGAAAAACAATATGATTTAGAAAAATCACAAGCTGAGAAACTAATAAGTCTTTTAATTGAAGTGAATTTTAAAATTTACAAAAAATACAAATTAATTGAATCACTTTATTCTGTTAAAGAAAGCATTGTAATCATTCCAAGCCTTGAGCATGAAAGAGTAAGCTTGTCTCAAATTAATGAGATCGAATTAATTCAACAAGGCTTAGAACTACTAAACAAAATTTTAAACCATCAAGATCGTATTGATATAAAGTTCTACAAAAAGTTCTATATGCAGTTTCATTTTTTTGATCAATCTATAACTTATATTGAAGAAAGTTATTTAAATAATTATTACAGACACATCAATGACGCATTTAAGGTGACCCCAAATACTCAGATCATTGATCTACATAATTTTGGTACGAATTTCGAAAATTCACCACCTATAATCGGAAATGCTGCTCGAAGAGAATTCAGCGATCAATTATATGAAATGATAACTACAAAAAATATTAAAGTTACTATCACCGATCCATTATCAATAGAAATAAACGAATCAGATAAAACTTTTGCAGAGCACAAAAAAGATTACGATCAATCTTTTAATGATTTAGTTCAAGAACTAGTTAAAATTATTAAACCGCATAAAAAAAACCGCCTAATAAGGCGGTTTTTTTTTAAACTAGCTTAAGCTTTTTTCGCTTCTCTTTCTTCCACCGCTTTTTCAAGCTGTGCAAGAATCGGATTAAGTAAGGCTTGTTTACGCTTAAAGCTCGCTTTGTTCACAATCAGTCTTGAAGACACTTTGCAAATTTCTTCAAGAGGCTCTAAACCATTCGCGCGAAGTGTATTACCTGTGTCCACGACGTCAACGATGTAATCACCCAAACCAACCAAAGGTGCAAGCTCCATCGAACCGTAAAGTTTAATCACATCTACTTGCTCGCCTAAGCTCGCATAGTATTGACGCGTCAAATTCACGTACTTGGTCGCGATCTTCAAACGACCTTTCGGACGCTCCATACCCACTTTGCCCGCTGTCATTAACTTACAGTTTGCAATTTTAAGATCTAATGGTTCATAGACATTTTGTGCACCATGTTCCATCAGTACATCTTTACCTGCAACACCAATATCAGCCGCACCATTTTCTACATAAGTTGGTACATCAGATGCACGTAAAATTAAAATTCGAACATGTTTATGCGTCGTAGGAAAAATTAATTTACGCGATTTATCTGGGTCTTCTAAAAGATTAATCCCTGCTGTTTCTAGCAATGGCAATGTCTCTTTTAAAATACGACCTTTACTTAATGCTAAGGTTAAACCATGATCAAAATTGCCCATTACGTCAAAATTAGGATCATCGTTTCTCATATCGCTCATTAACTTACTCGCTCACTCGCTTAATTTGGGCACCTAAACCTTGTAATTTTGCTTCAACATCTTCGTAACCGCGATCAATGTGATAAATACGGTCAATTAAAGTCTCTCCTTCAGCAGCTAAAGCAGCCAAAACTAAAGAAAATGAAGCACGCAAATCTGTTGCCATAACAGGTGCAGCTGAAAGTTTTTCAACTCCTGTTACAACTGCATCATTACCTTCAACCTGAATATTAGCGCCCATACGTGACAATTCAGGTACATGCATAAAACGGTTTTCAAAAATCGTTTCTGAAATTGTTGCAAACCCACGACCGATTGCATTGACCGCCATCAATTGTGCTTGCATATCTGTTGGAAAATCTGGATGAGGCAATGTACGGAAACTAACGGCCTTAGGACGCTTACCCATCATATCGAGTTCGATCCAATCATCACCGCGCGTAACTTCTGCACCCATTTCTTCAAATTTATCCAACACTGATTCCATCAGCAATGGATCTGTATGTGTCGTTTTAACTCGTCCACCCGTAATAGCAGCAGCAGCTAAATAAGATCCTGTTTCAATACGGTCAGCAACAACTGAGTATTCACAACCATGCAAACTTTCTACGCCAGTGACGATTAATGTATCCGTATCTAAACCTTCAATCTTCGCACCCATTTTTATGAGCATTAGTGCAAGATCAGTGATTTCAGGTTCACGAGCCGCATTACGGATGGTAGTAACACCTTCTGCTAAGACAGCAGCCATGAGGATGTTTTCTGTCCCACCTACAGTGACCATATCGAAAACAACTTCACCGCCTTTTAAGCGACCATCAACTTTTGCATTGACATAGCCTGCTTCGACTTCAATTTCCGCACCTAAAGCTTCTAATGCTTTTAAATGCTGGTCAACAGGACGTGAGCCAATAGCACAACCACCAGGTAAAGATACTTTTGCACTACCGTAGCGCGCCAGCAATGGGCCAAGCACCAAAATAGACGCTCGCATAGTCTTTACGAGTTCATATGGTGCAAATTGATTATCAAGGGTTGAAGTATCAGCGACAACAGTATCACCTTCATACTTCATGGTAATCCCAAGCCCTGCAATTAATTTTACAAGCGTATGAACATCTTTAAGCTTGGGTACATTTCTGAGCGTAATTGGTGTTTCAGCAAGAATCATTGCTGCTAAAAGTGGCAATGCAGCATTTTTTGCACCAGAGATGCGAACTTCGCCTTCTAGTCTTTTACCACCAGTGATTAGAAATTTATCCATTTATTCCTTAAGCTCCGAAAAGACTAGCTTTGCGCCATTCTTCTTTTGTCATTGCGCGTATGGTTACAGCGTGAACTGCACCACTTTTAATATATTCGTTAAGAGGAGCATAAACTGCTTGTTGACGAGCAACTGTTCTTTTACCTTCAAACAGATCATCTACAATACGGAGGTCAAATTTCCCACCTTGTCCACTTACAGCAACATCAGCAGAAGGGAAAGCAGCTTTTAAGATTTCAGTGAGCTGTTCACTATTCATTGCAAAGACCTCTCATGGGACGATCGATTGTGTAAAAACGGATTATTTTACTATAACTCATTCAATGAATTCATCTGCTATACAATTTATCTATAAAAAAAAGAGGCAATATACCTCTTTTTTTATTTTCAGCTACAGACCGTCATATAGGCAGCGGCTGAAAAGCCATTTGCATTTTACGATATCGCATTAACTGTCTTTTTATTTTCTCAGTTAATTTTTTAATTGATGCATACATATCATCGCCAGATGCTTGAGCAAAAAGTTCGACGCCGGGTAAACGCACGATTGCTTCAGCGATATGATTCGAACTTCCTTTTTTCGAACGCTTATCGACTTGGTGATCCTTTGTGAGTTTCACCTGCATACTATTGACCTGATCAAGGTGCTTGGTCATTTCGGCGAATTTACAACGAATATTCTCTTCTATTGCAGGAGTAATACTTAAATGATGTCCACGAATTGTTATTTGCATAATCCTATCCCTCTCCTTCTAAAGGATTTGATTGAGTTAAGCCATGTGATTGCATGACAGAACATTCAACATAGAATTATTCTGCAAATTTAAGTCATGAAATCATGCTGGCTAAACCTCGTGTAACTAAAAAAAAGAGATTCATTATTTCGTCATAATGAACCTCTAGAATAATCACACTTCAAATTTCAGATCAAGACTTTTCGATCGGATGATGCAGGAATATGTAACGATTCGCGATATTTTGCGACTGTACGACGTGCAACATCGATACCATCCTCATTTAACAACTTAGCTAAACTGTTATCAGATAATGGTTTTCTTGGGTTCTCTTCAGCAATCAACTTTTTAATTTTTGCTCGGATCGCAGTTGAAGACGCTTCACCACCTGACGTTGTTCCAACATGGCTTGAGAAAAAATATTTAAGTTCAAACAACCCTCTCGGAGTAAGCAAATATTTATTGGTGGTTACACGAGATACTGTTGATTCATGTAACTCAACCTCCTCCGCCACATCTCTCAACACCAAAGGTTTCATTCCTTCAGCACCCAAGTCTAAAAAATCTCGTTGATGCTGAACAATACATGTCGCTACTTTTAAAAGCGTTTTATGGCGCTCATCTACACTTTTAATAAAATTTTTAGCATCAAGCATTTGATTGCGTAAATATTGATTATCTGCACTTTGATCAGCTCGACGAATCATATTTGCATAATAAGGATTGATGCGTAATTTTGGCAAAATATCCGGATTTAAGTGCACATGCCAACTGTCATTTTTCTTTGCCACCACCACATCAGGTACCTGGTAATCAGATTCTTTATTCTCAAACATTAGACCTGGATAGGGTTGTAATGATTTTAAAAGTTGTATTGCTGCTTTTAACTGTTCAAGTTTAAAACCTGTTTGCTTCAGTAATTTATTTAGGTCATTGGCAATCAATAATTCATAATGCTGCAATAACAATAACGCGTCATTACGGCAAGGTAAGGTATTAGGCAATACTTGAAGCTGAACATATAAGCATTCCACAAGATTGCGTGAACCAACGCCAATCGGCTCTAGTCTTTGTATATGTTTCAACACCACTAAAATTTCATCAATCTCAACATCTTCTTGAATATCCATCTGTGCGAGTAAAGTCAGCACTGCGTGGTGAATTTCTTCAACGCTCTCATCTAAAAAGCCTTTTTCATCCAAACCATCTACGATGCAATAGGCAATCAAAAGATCAGTTTGGGAGAAATTTAGGAGATTAACTTGCTGTAAAATATGATCTTTCAGTGTATTTTGAATTGAACGATTATCCTCACGTTCTTCATATTCTGGTAATTCCATTGATGATGATTGATGAGTATAGACATCATCCCATTCAGTATCTACAGGTAAATCATTTGGTAAATGATCTGCATTTAATTCTCGAGTAAGATCACTAGCAGACTGCTCCTGATTCAACTCCTCCAAACTTTGCATTGGGGAATCGTCTTCCACCTTCTCAAGTAAGGGATTACTATCCAACTGCAATTGAACTTCTTGCTCCAACTCTAAGCTGGATAATTGTAAAAGTCGGATCGCTTGTTGGAGTTGGGGTGTCAAAGACAAAGAATTGGATACTTTTAGTCCTAACGCTAATTTCATTAATCATTACCCCCTAACATCGTTATTATTTAAGCAATAATCATGCCTACAATTCTTATAACATAAGTTTCAAGTGTTAAGTTAATCAATTAGTCTTAATTGTTAATAACAAATAAGGATAAAATACATTATAATTCAATCATTTTTTTTTAATTAATATTCAGAAAAAATATGAGCACTCAAGTTTAAATAAAAAAAATAATTTTTTAGCGTTATCTGCAGTTATGGTTGATTAAAAATAAACCACTTACTCATGATTAAGGTTTTATAAGCTCATGATTTGTTTCGCGTTAATCAAAAAATCTAAATTCATTCGAATTTCGAGTATTTTTTATTCTTTACTTATTCTCATAGAAAGTATAAAAATAATTAATAGCTTATTTTGAATAGATTTCAACCAAATTTGAGAACTGTCAAAATTATAAGAACGATATATTAAAAGACATGGAGATTTCTTGATGAAAAGTCTATCTGGTAAAGTCCTTCTCAGCGCATTAGGCTTCATCATCGCTGGTGGAACAATGAGTCAAGCCAATGCTACTGACACCATTGCGAAAATCAAAAAAAATGGAAAAGTGATCATCGGGTATCGTGAATCTTCTGATCCAATCTCATATATTGTTGGTGGTAAACCTATGGGATATGCCATCGATATCTGTAATAACGTAGCTAACGAATTAAAAAAAGACTTAAAACTCCCCAACTTAAAAGTTGAATATAAAGCGGTTACTTCTTCCACGCGAATTCCTGAAATGCTCGCTGGAAACATTGATATGGAATGCGGGACGACAACCAACTCTGTCCAGCGACAACAGCAAGTCAACTTCTCTACAAATTACTTTGCCACTGAAGTACGTATGGCAGTCAAAGCTTCAGCGCCTTTCAAAGATTTAGGTGATTTAAATGGTAAAGCCGTTGCCACAACGCAAGGAACAACCTCGGATAAATACATCAAAATGGGTGCACGAGGAGAAAAAATAAAAGTTACCAATGTCTATGGTAAAGATCATGCTGATTCTTTTGCAATGGTCGCTTCGGGACGTGCAGCTGCATTTGTTATGGATGACAATATTCTTGCAGGGCTCATTGCCAAATCATCAAAACCTCAAGATTTTAAAATTGTAGGTCCAGTCCTTTCGTCAGAACCTTACGGAATTATGCTGCCTAAAGGCGATGCCAAGTTTAAAGCGATTGCAGATCGTGTGGTAACTGGAATGTGGAAAAATGGTCAAATGGATACCCTTTATAAAAAATGGTTCTTATCACCTATTCCACCACGCAATATCAATCTAAACATGCCTATGAGTAGCTCATTTAAAAAATTAAAAGCATCTCCGAATGATGCAGGGATTAAATAACAAAAATTATGAGGGCTTAAATAGAAACACTTAAGCCCTTTTTTCTCGTAACCATTGCAGGGAATTTCAATGGCTGTTGGTTCTTTAAATTGGACGTCATTTTGCTTGGCATCCAACGAATATGGCGTTGATAAAAAAGATTGGGCTGAATCTATCTGTAGTGCGATTGGAGGTTCAAGTTATTCAGCTGTTGCTGATGCACCGACTTGGTTACAGATACTTGGATCAGGTATTTGGACCATGATCTGGACTGCTGTCATTGCCTTTTTCATCGCATTTATACTTGGTTCACTTATTGGCATTATGCGTACATTACCCAATAAATTACTGTCATTCATTGGGACTTGTTATGTAGAGTTATTCAGAAATATACCCTTAATTGTTCAATTATTTTTCTGGGCATTCGTTTTCCCTCAACTTCTACCATTGAGTATGAGTACTGGAAGTGGTGAAATGGTTTCTGGCGGATGGTGGCAAAATATTTTAAATAATAATCCAGCAATTATTGGTGTATTTGCGCTGGGCCTATATACCGCTGCAAGGATTGCTGAGCAGGTTCGAGCAGGTATTAATACCGTTTCACAAGGTCAAAAAAATGCAGCTTATGCGATCGGTTTAAATTTAAACCAAAGTTATCGTTATGTCATTCTGCCAGTGGCTTATCGAATCGTTTGGCCAACACTGACATCAGAAGCAATGAATGTATTTAAAAATTCAGCCGTACTTTTTGCCTTAAGTGTTTTGAATTTTTTTGCATATACCAAAACAATGCGAGAAGAAACCTCTCAAGACGTGGTCATTTTAATTCTTTCAACACCTGTTTATCTCATCATCACTTATTCAATTAAATACCTGATGGCATGGATTGAGAAACGGATGGCTGTACCAGGTCTAGGTTCGGGAGGTAAATAAAATGGACTTTAGTGTTCTAACTCATCCCGATGTCGTTGCAAGTTTGATCGCTGGTTTTAAATTTACAGTTACAGTAACCATTCTTTCGATTATTGGTGGGATTCTTCTTGGTACACCAATCGCGATGATGCGTCTATCGAATAATAAAATTGCCAGTGGATTTGCAAAATTTTATGTCGACTTTTTTCGAGGTGTTCCCCTCATTCAAGTTATTTTTATCTTTTACTTTTTACTTCCTAAGTTTTTCGATTTCCAATATCACACCTATTGGGGACCTTTATTTTCAAGTGTAGTAACCTTCGCCATTTTTGAGGCTGCTTTTTTTTCAGAAATTGTCCGCTCTGGCATTCAATCAGTTTCTAAAGGACAAGTGAATGCAGGTTACGCCTTGGGTTTTAATTATCGCCAGACAATGTCATACGTAGTTTTACCCCAAGCTTTTAGAAATATGTTACCCGTGATATTGACGCAATCCATTGTTCTTTTTCAAGATGTATCTTTGGTTTATGTCATCAGTGCACCAGATTTCCTAGGCAATGCAAATACTTTAGCTAATACCTATGGTTCGGAAACCAAAGCCGTTTTTTATCTAGTTGTTGCTGTCGTCTATTTTGTCATTTCATTTGCACTTTCACGACTAGTTAAACACTTACATCAAAAAATAGCCATTATTCGATAAGGAGAATCAAAATGCCAATGATTGAAATTCAAGATGTATCCAAATGGTATGGAGATTTTCAGGTACTTAGCGAATGCTCAACCACTATCAACAAAGGTGAAGTTGTCGTTGTATGCGGTCCATCTGGCTCAGGTAAATCTACACTTATTAAGACAGTGAATGCTTTAGAACCTTTTCAACAAGGAAATATTATCGTTGATGGTACCGCTTTAAAAGACTCTAAAACGAATCTAGCAAAATTCAGATCTAGAGTAGGTATGGTATTTCAACATTTTGAACTATTTCCTCATATGACTGTGTTAGAGAACCTAACAATAGGACAAATCAAAGTACTTAATCGCTCAACTGAAGAAGCTAAAATAAAGGCCTTACAATATTTGGATCGAGTGGGTTTGACAGCACACAAAGATAAATTTCCAGGACAATTATCAGGTGGTCAACAACAACGTGTCGCGATTGCACGTGGTCTTTGTATGGACCCAGTCTGTATGCTTTTTGATGAACCCACTTCCGCATTAGATCCTGAAATGGTCGGTGAAGTGCTTGAAGTCATGAGCCAACTTGCAAAAGAAGGCATGACGATGATGTGTGTTACGCATGAAATGGGATTTGCAAAAAAAGTTTCAGATCGAGTGATATTTATGGATCAAGGCAAAATTCTAGAAGATTGCCCGACTGATGACTTCTTTAATAAGCCACAAGAGCGACATGAAAGAACAAAGTATTTTTTAGAGAAAATTTCAGCAGTACATTAAATATTAGATTAAATCCGAAAATTTCGCGATTATTGTTGTTTTTTTAATTGCAAGAATCATCAATCTTTTGGCATAAATTAACTGAATGGAGCTTCTTATTTAATTACAAGGGTTTAATTA
>NZ_JBWYIY010000020.1:0-53121 GCF_056779975.1 Acinetobacter sp. ANC_7511 | reverse complement strand
CCCAATCGCAATGGACCCAGGTCTACGTTTTGCGATCCGTGAAGGTGGTCGTACAGTTGGTGCTGGTGTTGTTGCTAAAGTAACTGCATAATAGAAGTACAAACGAAAACCGAGAGTTTCGATTCTCGGTTTTGTTATAGGTCAGTAGTTCAATTGGTAGAGCGTCGGTCTCCAAAACCGAATGTTGGGGGTTCGAGTCCCTCCTGGCCTGCCAAATTATTTTTGATAAAAAGCTTGATGCTGGCTAAACTGGTCATATAATAAGTCGCGAATTCAACGACGAGTACAAAAATGTCGAATGATAAATCGCGTGACGCATTAAGCGACGCGCCAATTCCTCAAAGAAACAATTCCGCTGAAGTCGTTAAATCTGGTTCACCAGTTGACGTGATTTTATGGATTATTGCATTGGCATTACTTGCTGGTGCACTTATGGTAAATCAACATCTTCCAGCATATTGGGTTCCCGCAAACAATATTTGGGTGCGTGTTGGGGTAATTTTGGCTTGTATCGTTGTGGCTTTAGGTTTATTATACGCCACCCATCAAGGCAAAGGCTTTGTTCGTTTGTTGAAAGACTCACGCATTGAACTGCGTCGAGTGATTTGGCCAACAAAGCAAGAAACAGTAACTGCATCATGGCAAGTGTTACTTGTTGTTGTAATCACCGCTATTGGTTTATGGTGTTTTGATTACATTATTAGTTGGTTGATGAAGTTTATTATCGGGTAAAAGAGCTATGAAACGTTGGTACATTATTCATGCCTATTCAGGTTATGAAAAACAAGTGATGCGTTCGCTTAATGATCGAATCCAGCGTAGCGCTGTTGCCGATAGCTTTGGTGAAGTCCTTGTTCCTACCGAAGAAGTGGTAGAGATGAAGGATGGTAAGAAACGTAAGTCAGAGCGTAAATTCTTTCCAGGCTATGTGTTAGTTGAAATGGAAATGAATGACGATACTTGGCACATTGTTAAAGAATGTCCAAAAGTGCTCGGATTTATTGGTGGTACGGCAGAAAAGCCTGCTCCAATTACGCAAAAAGAAGCTGACGCGATTCTTGCACGTGTACGCAATACTGGCGAAGCACCTCGTCCTAAGACAATGTTCGAGCCAGGCGAAGAATTATTGGTTACTGATGGTCCATTCACAGACTTTAAAGGTGTGGTGGAAGAAGTTCAGTACGAAAAGTCACGCTTAACGTTGACGATTAATGTATTCAATCGACCAACTCAAGTTGAATTGGAATTTCGACAAGTCGAAAAAACAATTTAATCTGAATTGGTTGAAAACGCCCGATTTTATTAATCGGGCATTGTTGTTGTAACGGTATCGTTACTTGTAAATATTGGGGAGCCTTAATCGGCGTTTGTACCCAGAGGTAATTGAAATGGCTAAGAAGATTGACGGCTATATCAAGCTGCAAGTTCCAGCTGGTAAAGCGAATCCATCTCCACCAATCGGTCCTGCACTAGGTCAACGTGGTGTAAACATCATGGCATTCTGTAAAGAATTCAATGCTGCTACACAAAAACTTGAAGCTGGTCTTCCGATTCCTGTAGTGATCACTGTGTACAACGACAAGTCGTTCACATTTATCATGAAAACTCCGCCTGCTGCTATTCTTCTTAAGAAAGCTGCTGGTATCCAAAAGGGTTCAGCTGTACCTAACAAAACTAAAGTTGGTAAGTTGACTCGTGCTCAATTAGAAGAGATCGCGACTACTAAAGAACCAGATTTAACTGGTGCTGACTTAGACGCGCGTGTACGTACCATTGCTGGTTCTGCACGTTCTATGGGCTTGGAAGTGGAGCTTTAAGACATGGCTAAATTAACTAAACGTCAAAAAGCGATTGCAGCTGCTGTAGAAGCGAACAAAGTTTATACTTTGGAAGAAGCTGTAGCAGTACTTTCTAGCCTTCCAGCTGCTAAATTCAAAGAATCTTTGGATGTAGCTGTAAATCTAGGTGTTGATCCTCGTAAATCTGACCAAGTTGTTCGTGGCGCGACTACACTTCCTGCAGGTACTGGTAAAACTGTACGTGTAGCTGTGTTTGCTCAAGGCGCTGCTGCTGAAGCTGCTAAAGCTGAAGGCGCGGACGTAGTTGGTTTTGATGACCTTGCTGAAAGCATTCAAGCGGGTAACCTTGACTTTGACGTAGTGATTGCTGCTCCAGATGCAATGCGCGTTGTAGGTAAGTTAGGTACAATCCTTGGTCCACGTGGCTTAATGCCAAACCCTAAAGTGGGTACTGTAACTCCTGACGTAGCAACTGCAGTTAAAAATGCAAAAGCTGGTCAAGCACGTTACCGTGTAGACAAAGCGGGTATCATCCATGCTGCGATCGGTCAAGTAGGTTTCACTGCTGAAGCTGTTCGTCAAAACGTTGAAGCTCTTGTAGCTGACCTTAAGAAAGCAAAACCTGCAACTTCTAAAGGTGTTTATATCAAAAAGATCACTTTAAGCTCAACTATGGGTCCTGGTCTTACTATTGATGTAACTAACGTTTCTAACTAAGTTTAACTTAGACAGAATTTTAAAGCCCTGAGTAAGATTTGAAGCGCTGCTTCAAATCTTACGCAAGATACCGGTTTTGGATTTCTTGCGAACTTAGGCAAACTTTGAATTGGTAAATGAGAATTTATCAGCGTCAAAGACCTCAGGCGAGGGGAGTTTTATGCTTCGCTCTTAATATTCCAGCCTGCGTAGACGCGGTGGTGTGATTTAGTTCATCCTCCGCGTGTTGACTCAGTGATGAGTTAACGAACTGGGAGTGTACTTCGCGTGAGTACATAAATCACCGTTAGGAGGTTTTACAATGGCTCTTCTTATCGAAGACAAAAAACAGATCGTAGCTGAAGTTAACGCTGTTGCTTCTACTGCTTTCACTGCTGTTGTTGCTGACTACCAAGGTTTAACTGTTGAGCAATTAACTGCTCTTCGTGTTGAAGCGCGTAAACTAGGTGTTACTACACGTATCGTGCGTAATACTTTAGCTAAACGTGCTCTTCAAGATACTCAGTTCGATATCTTGAACGACAACCTTGTTGGCCCAACAATTTTAGCTTTCTCGACTTCTGAAGACGACATGGGCGCAGCTGCTCGTTTGTTTGAAGAATTTGCTAAAACTAATAAAGCATTTGAACTTAAAGCTGCTGCATTCGATGGCAAGGTTTATCAAGGTGCTGAAGTTAGCGTAATCGCGAACCTTCCGAACCAAGAAAAAGCGCTTACTATGCTTGCAAATGTTCTTCAAGCTCCTATTTCGAAATTGGGTCGCCTTATTACTGCGCTCAAAGAGAAAAACGAGTCAGAAGCTGCTTAAGCTTAATAAATCAATTTCCACACCATTCAATATCCATTTGGAGTTATTCTCATGGCTTTAACTAACGAAGAAATCTTAAACGCAGTTGCTGAAAAAACTGTTCTTGAACTTGTTGAACTTATCTCTGCTTTTGAAGAGAAATTCAATGTATCTGCTGCTGCTGTAGCTGTAGCTGCTGCTCCAGGTGCTGGCGCTGCTGCTGCTGAAGAACAAACTGAATTCAATGTAGAGTTGACTTCTTTCGGTGCTAACAAAGTTGCTGTAATTAAAGCAGTTCGTGAAGCTACTGGTCTTGGTCTTAAAGAAGCTAAAGATTTAGTTGAAGGCGCTCCAGCTCTTCTTAAAGAAGGTGTTTCTAAAGAAGAAGCTGAAGAACTTAAGAAGAAACTTGAAGAAGCTGGTGCTCAAGTTACTGTTAAGTAATTTCGCCATGGGGTCATTATTAATTTGACCCCAAAAATTGGCTGATGGCTCTTGGGTCATCAGCCTTTTTGCGTTACAATTATCGGCTCGATTTTTGTTAACTTGATGTAAAAATCATCAATACTAACTATAATTGAATAAAATCAAACGCTTACCAATATTTTTCCATGTTTAAAAATATTGTTAAGCGTTTTAATACCACTGAACATTGCAGCATTTGAACAAAGTGGTGGTCATATCGACCTGCGTAATTCCTTCTAGACCCGTTCTGCAGGCGGGTTTAGTTTACTTTCCGAGGACTCCAGATGGCATACTCATATACCGAAAAGAAACGGATCCGTAAGAATTTTGGTAAATTGCCCCAAGTGATGGATGCTCCGTACCTGCTCGCGATTCAAGTCGACTCGTACAGAACGTTCCTTCAAGATGGCAAAACACCAAAAAACCGCGAAGATATCGGTCTCCAAGCCGCATTTCGTTCAGTTTTTCCAATTGAAAGTTATTCTGGGAATGCTGCTTTAGAATTCGTTGAGTATAGCCTTGGTAAACCAGAGTTTGACGTTCGCGAATGTATTCTTCGTGGCTCAACTTATGCGGCACCAATGCGCGTAAAAATTCGTTTGATCATTAAGGATCGCGAAACGAAATCAATTAAAGACGTACGTGAACAAGAAGTGTACATGGGTGAAATGCCACTTATGACACAGAATGGTACGTTCGTGATCAATGGTACTGAGCGTGTAATCGTATCTCAATTACATCGTTCACCTGGTGTGTTCTTTGATCATGACAAGGGTAAGACGCATTCAAGTGGTAAGGTGCTTTATTCAGCACGTATCATTCCTTACCGTGGTTCATGGTTAGACTTTGAGTTTGATGCTAAAGATTTAGTATACGTTCGTATTGACCGTCGTCGTAAGTTACTTGCGACTGTGATTCTTCGTGCCTTGAACTATACAAACGAACAAATTCTAGACATGTTCTATGAAAAGGTTCCTGTATATCTAGACATGGGCAGCTATCAAATTGACTTGGTTCCAGAGCGTCTGCGTGGCGAAATGGCACAATTTGATATCACAGACAATGACGGTAAGACAATCGTTGAGCAAGGTAAACGTATTAATGCGCGTCATGTTCGTCAAATGGAAGCTGCAGGCTTAACTAAACTTCCAGTACCTGATGAATATTTATATGAGCGTATTACTGCTGAAGATATTACATTACACAATGGTGATGTGATTGCTGCAAACACGGTTCTTAGCCATGAAGTTATGGTTAAAATCGCTGAAGGTGGCGTTAAGCAATTTAACGTACTTTATACCAACGATATCGATCGCGGTTCATTCGTAGCTGATTCATTACGTGCTGATACGACTTCTGGTCGTGAAGAAGCACTTGTAGAAATTTACAAGGTAATGCGTCCAGGTGAGCCACCAACGAAAGAAGCTGCAGAAAACTTATTCAATAACTTGTTCTTCTCTTCTGAACGTTATGATTTATCACCAGTCGGTCGTATGAAGTTCAACCGTCGTTTAGGTCGTCCTTACGAAGTGGGTACAGATCAGAAGTCACGTGAAGTTGAAGGTATTCTTTCAAACGATGACATCATTGACGTATTAAAAACACTGGTTGAAATCCGTAACGGTAAAGGTGAAGTCGATGATATCGACCACCTAGGTAACCGTCGCGTACGTTCTGTTGGCGAAATGACAGAAAATCAATTCCGTGTTGGTCTAGTTCGTGTTGAACGTGCTGTGAAAGAGCGTTTATCACAAGCAGAGACAGATAACTTGTCTCCACAAGACTTGATCAATGCAAAACCAGTAGCGGCTGCAATCAAAGAATTCTTTGGTTCAAGCCAGTTATCTCAGTTCATGGATCAAAACAACCCATTGTCTGAAATTACACACAAACGTCGTGTATCAGCATTAGGTCCAGGTGGTTTAACACGTGAACGTGCGGGCTTCGAAGTACGTGACGTACATCAAACTCACTACGGTCGTGTTTGTCCAATTGAAACGCCTGAAGGTCCAAACATTGGTTTGATCAACTCATTATCTGTATATGCGAAAGCGAATAGCTTTGGTTTCTTAGAAACTCCATATCGTAAAGTTGTTGATGGCCGTGTAACGGATGAAGTTGAATATTTATCAGCAATTGAAGAAGTAGGTACTGTGATTGCACAGGCCGATTCTCAATTGGATAAAGATGGCAACTTAACAGAAGAGTTCGTATCTGTTCGTCACCAAGGTGACTTCGTACGTATGCCGCCAGAAAAAGTAACGCACATGGACGTATCTGCTCAGCAGGTTGTTTCTGTGGCTGCGTCACTGATTCCATTCCTTGAACACGATGATGCGAACCGTGCATTAATGGGTTCAAACATGCAACGTCAGGCTGTTCCTACGCTGATTGCTGACAAGCCTCTTGTTGGTACAGGTATGGAAGCGAACGTGGCGCATGACTCAGGCGTGTGTGTGATCGCGAAACGTGGTGGACGTATTGAATACGTAGATGCATCTCGTGTCGTTATTCGTGTGAATGAAGATGAAATGGTTGCGGGTGAAGCAGGTGTAGATATCTACAACTTGATCAAGTACACACGTTCGAACCAAAACACATGTATCAACCAAAAAGTGCTTGTGAACCTAGGCGACAAAGTTGGTCGTGGTGATGTACTTGCTGATGGTCCATCAACTGATGGCGGTGAATTGGCACTTGGTCAAAACATGCGTGTCGCGTTCATGACTTGGAACGGTTATAACTACGAAGACTCGATCTTATTATCTGAGCGTGTTCTTCAAGAAGATCGTTTGACGTCTATTCACATTCAAGAACTCTCTTGTGTCGCGCGTGATACTAAACTTGGTTCAGAAGAAATTACTGCTGATATCCCGAACGTAGGTGAGGCTGCACTTTCTAAGCTTGATGAATCAGGTATTGTCTATATCGGTGCTGAAGTAACTGCTGGCGACATCTTAGTTGGTAAAGTAACACCTAAGGGCGAAACGCAGTTGACTCCTGAAGAAAAATTGCTTCGTGCAATCTTTGGTGAAAAAGCAGCTGATGTGAAAGACTCTTCACTTCGTGTTCCATCTGGTACGAAGGGTACAGTTATCGACGTTCAAGTGTTTACTCGTGATGGTATCGAGAAAGACGAACGTGCTCAAGCGATTGAAAAAGCTCAACTTGATGCATACCGTAAAGATTTGAAAGAAGAATACAAAATCTTCGAAGAAGCTGCACGTGAGCGCGTTGTACGTTTGTTGAATGGTCAAGAGTCTAATGGCGGCGGTACAACAAAACGTGGCGATAAGTTAACTGATGAAGTTCTTTCAAATCTAGAACTTGTTGATCTACTTGATATCCAACCAGTAGATGAAGGCATCGCGGAGCGTTTAACTCAAATTCAAGTATTCTTGAAAGAGAAGAGTCTTGAAATTGATGAGAAATTCGCTGAGAAAAAACGCAAGCTTTCTACAGGTGATGAGTTAACAACTGGCGTATTGAAAGTTGTTAAAGTTTACCTAGCAGTAAAACGTCGTATTCAGCCTGGTGATAAGATGGCGGGTCGTCATGGTAACAAAGGTGTTGTATCAAACATCTTGCCAGTTGAAGACATGCCACATGATGCGAATGGTGTTCCAGTAGATATCGTATTGAACCCACTAGGTGTACCTTCACGTATGAACGTGGGTCAGATTCTTGAAACTCACTTGGGTATGGCTGCGAAAGGTCTTGGTGACAAGATCGATCAAATGTTGAAAGAACAACGTACTGTACTTGAACTTCGTGAATTCTTAGACAAGATTTACAACAAAGTTGGTGGCGAGCAAGAAGATCTTGATAGCTTAACTGATGATGAAATCTTGGCACTTTCAGGCAACCTCCGTAAAGGTGTTCCACTTGCAACACCAGTATTTGACGGTGCCGAAGAAGGTCAAATCAAAGAGTTATTAGAACTATCTGGTCTTTCACGTACTGGTCAGACAGTACTGTATGATGGCCGTACTGGTGAACGTTTTGACCGTCCTGTAACTGTAGGTTACATGTACATGTTGAAATTGAACCACTTGGTTGATGACAAGATGCATGCGCGTTCTACAGGTTCTTACTCGCTTGTAACGCAACAGCCGCTTGGTGGTAAAGCACAATTCGGTGGTCAGCGTTTCGGTGAGATGGAGGTCTGGGCACTCGAAGCATATGGCGCAGCTTATACGCTTCAAGAAATGCTGACTGTGAAGTCGGATGACGTTGAGGGTCGTACCCGTATCTATAAGAACATTGTAGATGGTAACCATTATATGGACCCAGGTATGCCTGAATCGTTCAACGTATTGACCAAAGAGATCCGTTCTTTAGGTATCAACATTGAACTGAAAAATGGTGACTAAATCCCCCTCAATCCCCCTTTGATAAGGGGGAGACTAACCCCTCTTTAAAAAAGAGGGGTTAGGGGAGATTACCAATTCAGTTAAAAAACAATATTTGTGACCCAGTTGTGAAGTGAAAATCTCCACAACACACGGAGAAAAAAATTGAAAGACTTGCTCGATATCATGCGCAAAAAGACGGATTCAGACGGTCATGCTCCTGTAGAGTTTGATCGCATCCGTATTGGTCTTGCGTCACCAGAAATGATTAAGTCATGGTCTCATGGTGAAGTTAAAAAGCCAGAGACAATTAACTATCGTACGTTCAAACCTGAACGTGATGGTTTATTCTGTGCCAAAATTTTTGGTCCAGTAAAAGATTACGAATGCTTGTGTGGTAAATACAAGCGTATGAAATACAAAGGTGTCATTTGTGAAAAATGTGGCGTTGAAGTAACAACTGCGAAAGTTCGTCGTGAGCGTATGGGTCACATTGAGCTTGCTTCACCAGTTGCACACATTTGGTTCTTAAAATCACTGCCTAGCCGTATCGGTCTTCTTTTAGACATGACGCTACGTGATATCGAACGTGTATTGTATTTCGAATCTTACGTTGTAACAGATCCTGGTATGACGCCATTTGAGAAATACCAACTTCTGAATGACGAAGAATACTTCACAGCATTAGAAGAGCACGGTGATGAATTCACTGCGAAAATGGGTGCTGAAGCAGTTCAAGATTTGTTGAAAGACATCGATCTTGAAGCTGAGATTTCTCGTTTACGTGAAGAAATTCCAAATACAACTTCTGAAACGAAGCTTAAGAAAGCATCTAAGCGTTTGAAGTTAATGGAAGCGTTCAAAGAGTCGAATAACAAACCAGAATGGATGGTGTTGACTGTACTTCCAGTACTTCCACCAGATCTTCGTCCGCTTGTACCACTTGAAGGTGGTCGTTTCGCGACATCTGATTTGAACGATCTTTATCGTCGTGTGATTAACCGTAACAACCGTTTAAAGCGTCTTCTTGATCTAGCTGCTCCAGATATCATCGTACGTAACGAAAAACGTATGTTACAAGAGTCTGTAGATGCATTGTTAGATAACGGTCGTCGTGGTCGTGCAATTACTGGTTCGAACAAACGTCCTCTTAAATCTTTGGCAGACATGATCAAAGGTAAACAAGGTCGTTTCCGTCAGAACTTACTTGGTAAGCGTGTTGACTATTCTGGTCGTTCGGTAATTACTGTAGGTCCTACTTTACGTCTTCACCAATGTGGTCTTCCTAAGAAAATGGCACTTGAGTTATTCAAGCCGTTTATTTTCGCGAAATTACAAGCGTCTGGCCAAGCAACTACCATTAAAGCTGCGAAGAAAATGGTTGAGCGTGAGACTCCAGAAGTTTGGGACGTTCTTGCATCTGTGATTCGTCAACATCCAGTGATGTTGAACCGTGCGCCAACACTTCACCGTTTAGGTCTTCAAGCATTTGAACCTGTATTGATCGAAGGTAAAGCGATCCGTCTACACCCACTCGTATGTGCTGCGTTCAACGCCGACTTCGATGGTGACCAAATGGCGGTACACGTTCCATTAACACTTGAAGCTCAATTAGAAGCTCGTGCGTTAATGATGTCAACGAACAACATCTTGTCTCCAGCAAACGGTGAACCAATCATCGTTCCATCGCAAGACGTTGTCTTAGGCTTGTATTACATCACGCGTGATGCAATCAATGCCAAAGGTGAAGGCATGGTGTTCGCGGATACTCACGAAGTAAACCGTGCGCTTGCAACAGGTCAAGTTGATTTACATGCTCGCGTTAAAGCTCGTGTACATCAAACTGTGATCAATGAAAATGGTGAGCGTGAGCAACAAACGATTATCGTTGATACAACGCCAGGCCGTTGTTTACTTTGGGAAGTTGTGCCAGAAGGTTTAAGCTTCGAGCAAATCAACGTTGAGATGACCAAAAAGAACATCTCTAAATTGATCAACTCTTGCTACCGTAAGCTTGGTTTGAAAGATACTGTTATTTTTGCTGACCAATTGATGTACCTCGGTTTCCGTCAAGCAACACGTTCAGGCGTGTCTGTTGGTATGGAAGACATGGTGATTCCACCTGCGAAGTATTCAATCATCGAGAAAGCTGAAGTTGAAGTTCGTGAAATTGAGCAACAGTTCGAACAAGGTTTCGTAACTGCCGGTGAACGTTATAACAAAGTTGTCGATATTTGGGCACGTACAAATGACCAAGTAGCGAAAGCGATGATGGATAACTTGTCTTACACGACTGTTAAGAACAAACAGGGCGAAGATGAGAAACAAAAATCATTCAACTCCATCTACATGATGTCTGATTCTGGTGCCCGTGGTAGTGCAGCACAGATTCGTCAGCTTGCAGGTATGCGTGGTTTGATGGCAAAACCGGATGGCTCGATTATTGAGACACCAATTAAAGCGAACTTCCGTGAAGGTTTGACCGTACTTCAGTACTTCATTTCAACACACGGTGCACGTAAAGGTTTGGCCGATACAGCATTGAAGACAGCGAACTCGGGTTACTTGACACGTCGTCTTGTAGACGTAGCGCAAGACTTAGTGATTACTGAGCCAGATTGCGGTACTTTTGACGGTCTCGTAATGACGCCATTCATTCAAGGTGGTGATGTTATCGAGAACTTAGGTACTCGTGTGCTTGGTCGTGTATTAGCTGAAGATGCGAAGCGACCAGGTTCTGATGAAGTAGTACTGCCACGTAATACACTCATCGATGAGAAACTTGCAAACTACCTAGAAGAGCAAGGTGTCGATGAAGTTAAAGTGCGTTCAGTAGTAAACTGTGCATCTACTTTTGGTGTATGTGCGAAATGTTATGGTCGTGACCTTGCACGTGGTCACTTGGTGAATCCAGGTGAATCAGTGGGTGTAATGGCTGCTCAATCCATTGGTGAGCCAGGTACACAGTTAACGATGCGTACATTCCACGTGGGTGGTGCTGCGAGCCGAACTTCTGCTGCGAACAGTGTTCAAGTACGTAATGCAGGCTTTGTCCGTTTCCATAATGTGAAGACAGTTCAACACGCTAAAGGTCACTTAGTGTCTGTTTCTCGTTCTGGTGAGATTGGTATCACTGATGACATCGGTCGTGAGCGTGAGCGTTATAAACTTCCTTACGGTGCCTCAATCTTGATTAAAGATGGTGGTGCGGTAGAAGCTGGCGGTATTGTAGCGACTTGGGATCCGCATACGCATCCATTGGTAACAGAAGTTGCTGGTAAAGCACGTTTCAGCCAAATCGCTGATGGTGTAACTGCAACCTCGAAAACAGATGATGCAACTGGTATGACGACAGTTGAAATTTTACCTGTAACGTCTCGTCCAGCTTCTGGTAAAGACTTACGTCCAGCGATTGTATTAGATACAGTTGATGGTGGTGAACAGTTCTACTTCTTACCACAAAATACAATTGTGACTGTCCGAGATGGCGAAACAATTGGTGTGGGTGATGTAATTGGTCGTGTACCTCAAGAAACTTCACGTACTCGTGATATTACCGGTGGTCTTCCACGTGTAGCTGACTTGTTTGAAGCACGTAAGCCGAAAGAACATGCGATCCTTGCAGAAGTTTCAGGTGTTGTAAGCTTTGGTAAAGAAACTAAAGGTAAGAATCGTTTGGTGATCACACCGGATGATGGCTCAGAGATTTACGAAGAGTTAATTCCTAAGTGGCGTACGATTAACGTGTTCGAAGGTGAGCATGTGAACCGTGGTGAAACGATTTCTGATGGTCCGCAAAACCCACATGACATCTTACGTTTGAAAGGCGAAGTTGCACTTACGAACTACATCGTGAATGAAGTTCAAGACGTATATCGTCTCCAAGGTGTAAAAATCAACGATAAGCACATTGAAGTCATCGTACGTCAAATGTTGCGTAAAGTTGAGATCATCGATGGTGGTGATACAAGCTTCATCAAAGGCGAGCAAGTGGATTACATCCGTGTTGTCCAAGAAAACCAAGCAGTACTTGCTCAGAACAAGTTCCCTGCGAAGTTTGAACGTCAATTGATGGGTATCACGAAAGCTTCACTTTCTACTGACTCGTTCATTTCTGCTGCATCGTTCCAGGAAACAACACGTGTGTTAACTGAAGCTGCTGTAACAGGTAAAGAAGATGATTTACGCGGTCTAAAAGAAAACGTGGTTGTTGGTCGCTTGATCCCAGCGGGTACAGGCTTGGCTTACCACTTAGAGCGTCGTCGTCAAGAAGCAGAAGCTGCTGAGCACGAATTGGTTAATGACTTCTCTGAAGTTGACCAAGCGTTCTCACAAGCATTAAATGAAGATCAGTTTTAATCTAAACTGAATTAAGAAGGCACCTACGGGTGCCTTTTTTTATTGAGTTTGATAATGTGAATTTGAGGCTAAATATCTATTTTGAAAAAAACTCTTTACAAATAGCATCATTTTCGCGTTGTCTTGTAACAGAAATTGAAAATTTTATTCTCTAGATCGCGATATGCTTATATAAATAGACAAAGAGGGACATCAAGATGAAAAAGTTAACAGCTGTCATGGCGATGGCAACCGTATCTACAATGCTACTTGCAGGTTGTGAAAGCATGACGCCGAATCAACAGCGTATTGGTGCAGCTGCTGCAGGTGGCGCACTTGGTGGTGGTGTTGGTAATAATGTTGGTGGTGGTGTTGGTGCAACGCTTGGTGGTGGTGCAGGTGCCGCTAT
The DNA here is from genome assembly GCF_056779975.1 of Acinetobacter sp. ANC_7511. Lineage (NCBI taxonomy): Bacteria > Pseudomonadati > Pseudomonadota > Gammaproteobacteria > Moraxellales > Moraxellaceae > Acinetobacter > Acinetobacter sp. ANC_7511. Next base: position 40,254 of record NZ_JBWYIY010000020.1, on the reverse strand, counting down.
AGGTAGTAAAGCTCAAGGGGGCTCAGATCGTAATGCCACTTATAGTGGTGTAGGCGGTGCAATCGGGTCTGCAGTCGGTAAAAGTATTTTTGGTGGTAACTCTGGCGCTGCAATTGGTGGTGCAATTGGCGGCGGTGCAGGAGCAGCGATAGAGCAAAAGCGATAGAACAAAATAATCGTTAATTTGCTAAAGTGATAAAAAAAAGCGCTCATAGAGCGCTTTTTTTATTAACGGAAACGTGTGGCTTTTGCCTTCTTGCGACGGATATACACAGTTTTGTGAACTTCTGCGATCCGTAAGCCTGATTCATCCATAATATTCACAGTATAGCTACGGTAAACAGGAGCATGATTGCTAGCGAGCTCTTTGATGAGTTGTATTTCACTGGAATCAATGCGGATATCTGCATAAACAGTGCTACGACCAGGAGTTAAAAAATCGATGCTTGCAGCCTTATCCCAAACAATATATTTATCACCTAAGTGATACATGAGTAATGTCATATAGAATGGGTCAACCATAGAATAAAGGCTACCGCCAAAGTGGACACCCACAATATTTTTATTTTTTCGTGTAAGTGGCATTTTTACACGAATATGATGATTTTTTAAGTCGATTTTATCGATAGTAATGCCTGCGCCTTGAAAGGGTGCAAAGCTATTAAACATATACTTGGAGATTAACGGAATTGTCGTTAGCTTTTTCAAAATACTCATTTAGGTCAATTATTTTTATTTCATTAGTTAGCATACTAAAGTACAAAAAATATTCTGGCATTGATCGAAAATCATCGTAGACCAAGAAAACGGTCAATCAATAACAAAAAAGGTTGAGCATATTATGCAATTTGAATCGCATTGGATTAACACGACAGATCAACAAAAACTCTATGCTAAAACATGGGGAGATCGGAATAAGCCGGCATTGGTGCTTGTGCATGGTTATCCAGACAATCAAGAAGTATGGGAACCAATCATTTCGAATTTAATCGAAGATTATTTTGTTGTAACTTATGATGTGCGTGGCGCTGGTCAATCGAGCTTACCGAAAAAGATTCGCGCTTATGCATTAGCTCAACTGTCTTTGGATTTGGAGAGTGTGGTAAATCGTCTGTTGCCAAATCGAAACTTTCATGTGGCAGCACACGATTGGGGCTCAATTCAAACATGGGAATCCGTAACAGAATCTAAATTTAAAGGTCGTATTCTTTCATATACCACTATATCTGGACCATGCTTGGACCATGCTGCTTATTGGATGCGTGAACAATTCAAACATCAAAAACCAAAGTTCTTTAAGCAATTGATTAAGTCTTGGTACATCGTACTATTTCAGCTACCCGTAGTTGCACCGACGATGTGGAATTTTCTCAATCCAGATCGCTGGGGCAAAATATTTGAAATTCTTGAAGATACAAAAGGCTTACCTGTAAACCAAAATATCTCTAAGGATGGTGAGTATGGTGTGGCACTGTATCGGGCAAACTTTATTCCACGTCTAATGATGCCTCGTCAACGTCATGCGATTTGCCCCGTTCAAGCGGTAGTCTTAAAACGCGATAAATATGTAAGTCCAGAGTTGATTGACGAAATTCCAAAATGGGCGACAGGTTTTGAACGTGTTGAGGTAGATGCGAATCACTGGGCAGTTTTAAGTCGTGCACAAGAGATCGCATCGTATATTAAACAATTTGCAAAAAAAAATGCGCAAGGCGAATAGAATCTGACGAGTGAAGGTTTCAACCCCTGATGAGCAGATTTATTACAAACAAATTCTGATAAAATAGTTTTTTTGTCTGATTCCTATTTCTTATGTTTGCAATTCTTGCTGCCATTGGGGTCATGTTTGGCCTCTCTTTGGCTCGTGTGCCTGTGGTATTTGCACTGATCATTGGTGCTGTAACAGGAGGCCTATTGGCTGGTCTTGGTTTACAAGGCACTATGGAAGCGTTTAATGGTGGTTTGGGCAAGGGTGCCCAGATTGCTTTAGCTTATGGTGTACTTGGTGCATTTGCCTTAACTTTGGCTCGTTCAGGTTTGCCAGATCTTCTAGCATATAAAATGATTAATTCACTTAAAGGTGAGGCTAATCTTAAAATACAAAATCGTGTCAAATATGCCATCTTTGCAACGGTTGCAATAGCGGCTGTTTGTTCTCAAAACGTAATTCCCGTGCATATTGCTTTTATTCCTGTATTGATTCCACCATTATTGATGGTATTCAACCATTTAAAGCTTGATCGACGATTGGTTGCATGTCTACTCACATTTGGTTTATGTGCAACTTATATGTTGATCCCAGTCGGTTTTGGTGCAATTTTCCTAAATGATATTTTAGGTCAAAACATCAATACTTTTGGTGAACCACTTGGCTTCCAAATTGATTATGATCAAATCCCTTCTGCGATGGCGATTCCTGTGTTTGGGATGTTCGTAGGTTTATTAATCGCAGTGTTTTATAGCTATCGTAAACCACGAGAATATCGTGACATTCATGTCGAAGAACAACCACAAAGCATTTCGGGTGAAATGGGTGTTCAAGAAGGTTCTGCGAGACCGGAGGTTTCTAAATTTACGATTTATATGGCGGGGGGTGCTGTTTTAGCAACGCTTGCAGTGCAATTGTATTCTGATTCGATGATTTTAGCTGGTTTAGTCGGTGTGGCGATCCTAAGCTGTGCAGGTATTTTCAAGTGGAGAGAAGCTGACGATGTCATCATTACTGGTATGCGTATGATGGCACTCGTGGGTTTTATTATGATCGCAGCACAAGGTTTTGCAGCCGTGATCGGCGCTACTGGTCAGGTTCCGACTCTAGTGGAAGCTTCAGTCGCATGGATTGGTGATAGTCAAGGTTGGGCAGCATTCTGGATGTTACTCATCGGGTTGTTAATTACACTAGGTATAGGATCATCATTCTCCACAGTGCCAATTCTTGCAATCATTTATGTCCCATTATGTATTCAGTTTGGTTTTAGTCCAGCAGCAACAATTGCGCTCATAGGTACTGCTGCAGCTCTAGGTGATGCAGGCTCTCCAGCTTCAGACTCGACTTTAGGTCCAACATCAGGTTTGAATATGGATGGTCAACATGACCATATGAAAGACAGTGTGATTCCGACATTTATTCATTTCAATATTCCATTGATGATTTTTGGTTGGATCGCGGCAATGGTGCTATAACTATATTTAAAAAATGATTGAATAAAAGGCGATTAATATAATCGCCTTTTTTATTTTAAATCAGATTAAAGTAGTGGGTTTAAATAAAAAAATCCCGAGTAAAATAATATGATTAATAATTTATTTAAAATAATTGATGATTTTATAATTGACTAAATTAGTATGATTTAAAATAAATTATCATTGTAATCAATTGTTTATAAATACAATGTATTTTATTTAAATTTTAAGAGTTGCATATTAATTTTTGACATGTTTATTATATTTAAATAGTGGTTTATTTAGATCAATCTTCCAGAGGTTATAATAATGTTAAATAAAATTGCACTGATTGTTTTGCTTGGAATGTCTGCAAATGCACTGGCAGGAGAATGGCAACTTAAGTTAGGTGCATCTGCAATTTCTCCAACGCATGATACCGCTGTGGCCTCTCTAGGAGGAGCTAAAGTGGAAGCCGATGATGAATTTGCTTTTACCCCTTCGGTGGAATATTTCTTTAATGATCAAATTTCTGCTGAATTATTATTAGCCACACCAGTTCGCCATGATGTTTTGATTAATGGCGCTGATGCAGTGACGATTAAACATTTACCACCAACACTGACTGCGAAATATCATTTTAAAAATAACTCGGGATTTACACCTTATGTTGGTCTTGGTGCAACAGCATTTATTGCTTGGGATGAGCAAGGCGTTCAAAGTGTAAAAGAAGATTTTGGTTATGCAGCGCAGTTAGGTTTCAATTTCCAACCAGCTGATGCAAAAAACTGGGGTGTATTCGCTGACGTACGTTATGCAGATTTGAACCCTGAAGTGAATGTAGATGGAACAACAAAGTTCAAGCTAGATATAGATCCAGTCATCTATAGCATTGGTTACAGCTACAAATTCTAAAAATAAAGTTGCGCCTAGCCCTATTATTCAATAGGGCTTTTTTTATGTGTTGTACTATAACAGGTAGAAAATACCATATAAAAAAACAATTTTTTTCAATAATCTAGAAAGCTCATAACCGAGTAGTATGCATGAAGAACCAATTCATAAAACTCATCATTGTACTGGCTGCATGTGGAAGTGTTCCAGTATTTGCAGCGAGTTTTGATTGCAAAAAGGCGCAGTCCGAAACTGAGAAAGCTGTTTGTGAACATCGTATCCTGAATGATGCAGATGTTAAAATGGCTACGACTTATCAAATTCTACGTCGTTTAGTACCGATGGGAATGCGATCAATCATTCAGAATGAACAAGTCAAATGGCTGGAATTACGTGATCAATGCCAAGCAAATTTGCAATGCTTAAATCATGTCTATCAAATGCGTCAGCAAAAACTAGAAATACATCTTGATCGAATTTACAAACAAGGTCCTTTTTAAAAAAATTTAATTTTGACCATTGAAAAAATTAGAAGCTACACCATTCATTAAGCATTCAAAAAAATTGTTTTGATGTGTTTAAGGAGTAGTTTATGAGCGAGCAGAATACACAAAAACATAGTTTCCAAGCGGAAGTTGCTCAGCTTTTACATTTAGTGACGCATTCACTTTATTCAAATCCAGAAATTTTCCTTCGTGAGCTAATTTCAAACGCTTCAGACGCATGTGATAAATTACGTTTTGAAGGGATTAATCATCCTGAATACTATGAAAATGATCCAGATTTACGTGTACGCGTACAATTGGATAAAGATAATAAAACCATCACCATTTCAGACAACGGTATTGGTTTAAGCCAACAAGAAGCTATTGATAATTTGGGTACGATTGCTAAATCTGGTACTAAAGACTTTATGTCTAAATTAACCGGTGATCAAAAGTCAGATGCACAGTTAATTGGTCAGTTTGGTGTCGGTTTTTATTCTGGCTTTATTGTCGCTGATAAAATCACAGTTGAATCACGTCGTGCAGGGGCTGAAGCTTCAGAAGGTGTACGTTGGATCAGTGGTGGTACAGGCGAATTTGAAGTTGAGCAAATTACGAAAGAAGGTCGCGGTACAGATATTATTCTACACTTGCGTGAAGACGCATTAGATTATTTGCAAAGTTATAAAGTAAAGCAAATTATCAATAAATATTCAGACCATATCAGTTTACCAATTCAAATGGAAAAAGAGGTATGGCAACAAGAAGAAGCAGCTGAGGGCGAAGAAGCGAAACCAGGCCAGTATGTCAAAACGGGTGAATGGGAGGCGATAAATTCTGCCAGCGCATTGTGGACACGTAGTAAGAATGACATTACTGAAGAACAGTATATTGAGTTTTATAAAAACTTAAGTCACGACTTTGAAGCACCGATTACTTGGGCGCATAACCGTGTAGAAGGGAGCACTGAATATACGCAATTACTGTATATCCCAAGTAAAGCACCGCACAACATTTTCTCACGTGAAGCGAAAGCAGGTATCAAGCTCTATGTGAAACGTGTCTTCATCATGGATGATGCAGATAATCTCATCCCGAACTATTTACGATTCGTTCAAGGTGTTGTGGATAGCGCAGACTTACCGTTGAATGTGAGTCGTGAATTACTTCAAGAAAGTCGAGATGTTAAAACCATCCGTGAAGGTAACACACGTCGAATCTTAACAACTTTAGATACTTTAGCTAAATCTGAAGATGAAGCAGATCAAGAGAAATTTAAGAAGTTTTATGCTGAGTTTGGTTCTGTCTTAAAAGAAGGTTTGGGTGAAGATTTCACCAATCGTGACCGAATTTTGAAGCTTCTACGCTTTGCAACTTCAAACAATGATGAGGTCACCACTTCATTGGCTGACTACAAAGCAGCAATGAAAGAAGGTCAAAAGGCGATTTATTATGTAACGGCGGAAAGCTTAGCTGCTGCTAAAAACTCGCCACAACTTGAGTTATTCAAGAAAAAAGGCATCGATGTTCTGCTAATGACTGAACGTGTAGATGAATGGGCAATGGAATTTGTTCATGAGTTTGACGGGACACCAATGCAGAATGTCGCAAAAGGTGCTGTCGATTTAGGTGATTTACAAGATGCTGAAGAGAAAAAAGCATTAGAAGCGGCGGCTGAGCAGTTTAAACCTGTGGTTGAAAAGCTGTCTGAGTCATTAAAAGACAAAACCAAAGAAGTGCGCGTAACCACTCGTTTGGTTGATTCTCCAGCGTGTCTGGTGACGGGTGAAGGCGAGTTGTCTCCACAGTTGATTCGCATGTTAAAACAGGCAGGTCAAGCAGTCCCAGAAAGCAAGCCAATTTTAGAGATTAACCCTGAGCATCCATTGGTGAAAAAGTTGGATGGTTCAGCACAATTTGATGATCTTGCAAATGTGATTTTTGATCAAGCGATGATTGCGGAAGGTGGTTTACCAGAAGATCCAGCTGCATATTTAAAACGCATTAACAGCTTATTATTGAAATAAGCGCATATTTTAAATTGTGATCGAAAGCCTATCTTCGGATAGGCTTTTTTTATGCAGCGCCGTCGTAGGATGTAAAAGGAACTATTTAAGCTTTGGGTTAAACTAGATAAATTTTTTCGATGTTGATGATAAAAAAATACGTCCAAGTTTCGATTTGCAAAACATATTAAATAATAATAATTAATCTATAATAGCGATCATTAAATATTGGGAATATTCTATGAAAACTTCAATGATGCTCGCATTTAGCATGTTTTGTCTGAGCTTAACCAATGTCACTTATGCAGAACAAGATGTGAAGAAAATTGTTCGAAATGATCGTGTAACCGTAGTGAAGCACCAAATTCCACAATTTGATATTAATCCTTTTGTGGATAGTAAACGTATCGCACGCACAGATCGCGTCGGTTATGTTTTACCTAAAACTGAAGCTGAAGCGTCTCCTAAAAAAAAACGTATTACACGTAATAATCGTATCGTGATTCAAAAGCCTGTCATTTGAGAATCTAAGATCCAAAAAAAGCCCATCAGTGATGGGCTTTTTTTATGACTATTATCGAGCGCTAAAATCTAGCTTCAAGACGAACTAAAGCACGAGGATAGTGTGATCGATCTTCACGCTTGTCATTAAAATAGTTAAGATCACCTTGAACAAAGAACCATTCGCGGAATAAGGGTTGGCGCCACGAAACAAAAGGTCCCCAACTGTTCATACGTAAATCATCGTTGTTGTAATAACCACCCACATACATACCGTAGTTAAAGCGGTTATCATGGAAAAACTGATGTTGGCGATAGGTACGATTATCCCAAGTCCAATCATCATCTTGCTCATCCGCATAAGTTAGATAAAGCTGATTTGAAATAAACGCTTCATTTGGACGTGCATGCGTGAGTTCCAAATTGGTTCTTAGATAATTTTCGCTATCTATACCATAACGATAGATTTGTTCAGCATGAAAGGAAAAATCATTCCCGAGAGTCCAATCTTTTTTTGCCTTCAAGCGGGCATAAATGTCATCTCCAGATCGAATACCTAAGTCAGCATCTAAATCGAAAGGTAACTTATCAGATAGTTGTGACCAACGTAATGCGATCGAACTGTTATCTTCACGGATTCGCTTAGTGTCGACATTTTTGTCGGGATCAGCAGCGGGATTTTCATTGGTAATGGCAATATTGTTGTCAATTTCATTATCCAGTGAATCATCACCAAAGACTAAACTTAATTTACGCTCTAAGGTTGGTAAGTCGATTTTACCGCGTATACGTGGCTTGAATTCGTAATCATCATACTTATTCCATTTATTATCAAAGATTACACGTAGCGTTGCTTTGGCGGTTTCATCTTCATAACCTTCACCAAACCAACCATCGATTCGCTGAGCGGTTCGGTCTGCCCAGTGGCGAATCGATTTTTGACGTCGGTCAATCCATGATAAATCTTCAGTCGCTTGGGTCGGGGCGTATATTCTTTTATTGGATTGTTCAGGGAATAGTGTGGGGGTTGAATCTACCATGCGAGGAACGTAGTTAATCCAACCTAAGCTATTTTCATCCGATGTTGGCCAATCTTTTTTTTGAAATTCTAAAGGATAGTCTAAAGTAGGGAATTCGCTACTGACACTGATTTCATCTGTTTGATAAGGATCAGTCAAGTGATCTATCTGATCTTGGCTATACACGAAAGTACTTAAAAAGCTACAACTTAAGACAAGACTTAAGGTTGACGGTTTGAACTGCTGCATGATTCTTTTCATATTCGCTCTAAGTCATTTTCATTGTTAAGCCGCTGAATTTATTTATAAAATTAAAAATGGGCTTAAGCATCGTGATATTATTAAAAATCAATGTTTGATCTATTCTAATGAATTGTTCAACAAAATTCACAATAAACAACAATGAATTTAAAGTGATTTAAAATTGGAACAGATAATGAGAAGACTTGAAACTGTAATAATTTTATTAAATGATTGTTTTATAGATAAAAAAAGACCTCCTTGGGGAAAGAGGTCTATAAAAATTTACCATGTATAGAGTCATGCAGTGAATCTATACATGAAGTATATTCAGTTCCGATTCACTTGAATAGGCTTGTTTATGCAACGCTGAATTCTATTTTTATAACAGTCTAAATATGGCTTAAGTCATGCAACCTTAAGCCAGTATTTAGGTTCTCGAAGATGTTTTATGATTTACTTGGTGGCACGTCACAATGTTCATCAGTACAAGTTTCTGCATCTTCAACAGTGGGTTGATCTGTTTGTTCATTGGCAGTCGTTAATACTTTGTTGATCACATCTTGGAAGACTTGAGTCGGTTGAGCACCAGCCAAAGCCACACGCTGATCGAATACAAAAAATGGTACGCCAGTCACTTTTAATTGATCACGTGCAAGTTCTTCATCAAATTGGACAAAATCGGCATATTGATCAGAATCCAAAATATCATCCACTTCAACTGGATTTAAACCAATGCGCGAAGCAACATCTTCGAGGGTTTCACGCTCGCCAATGGCTAAACCTTGGGTCATATAGCTATAAAAAAAGGCTTCTTTTGCTTCCGAACCCAATCCTAAGCTTTGTGCATGATGAATAATTCGATGGGCGTTGAATGTATTTCCTGAGTTGGCATTTTCCCAATTGAACTCGATGCCTTCTGCTTTTGCCATTTCCGCAATATTGCGTTGCATTTCTTCAACTTCAGCGACAGTACGCCCATATTTTAATGCTAAACGTTCGCTATTTGAGACTTCTTGACGTGGCGGTGCATCAGGATCTAGCTGAAAACTGTGCCAATGGACTTCAAGTTCTACACCAGTTGCAGCAGCTGCTGCTTCTAAACGTTTTTTTCCGATATAGCAAAAAGGGCATACTACATCTGACCACACATCTACACGCATAAAAAATCTCTAATCATCATTTATGAATCTATAGTGTGGGCAATGACAACAAAATTAAAGGTCTAAATCTGAAACGCAGAGTTTCAATCCGATATATTTCTGTCGAAAATATGAATTTTGCGTAATAAATTATTGAAACTTGATCACAGAATCACGAATAAATCGACAAAATCACAGCAATATCCACTAAATTCATTCCTATTTCTGCTTAAAAAATATGCTATACAATACACATCATGTGCTTGTCATTGTTCGCAAGTGATTCATTACTCAAACAAAAAAAAGGATAGGAGTTTGAGATGCGCGGAATTTTAGCGGTGGTTATCGTCATAGTGACCTTATTATTTGGTTATTGTGCCTACGCCCAAAATGAGAAAAATGATGAAGTGCAACGTCAACAATTTGATTTGGTGATGACGGAAAAAATTGAGCAGCTTTATGTTCAAGCGAAGGATTGGAAAACCCCTCTGAATTTTAAAGTTGAAGATGAGCGTTTGGATGGTGACTATAAAGTACTTTCTGAATTTATTTTGAAGTATTGGGTAGACAATATTGAATCACGAAATATGTATTTACGTGAGTTAGATCAAGCCAAGTGGGATGAGTTTCTGAACGTTCGTCGCCTAGAATTAGATAAAAAGAATAAATATCAAAACACCGAAAAGATGTTTGTCCAAGTGAAGAAAATTCAATCTGAATATCAAATGCGTGACCAACAAATTTATGCGACAGCTTTACAAGCGCTTGATGCTTTGGAGATGAAATCAGACTTGCGTGAGCCAATGAAAGAAAAGTTAAAATTCAGCCGACAGCATAATAATGATCAAGCTTTGTTTGCTTTAGAACTTAAGATCACAAAAAAAGCTGAAGAAATGTTTGAGTTTTTGAAGAATCATGACTGGCAACGCCGTAACGAAATGATCCTATTTAAAAGTGATCTCAGTGTGAATCGCTTTAACGAGTTATATCGCGAATTAAATCAATTACAACGCGAAATTGATCAGTTAAAAAATCAAAATGCCGAAGTGATTGAAGCACAAACAGTGAATCAAAGTCCAAGTTCAGAGCCTGCTGTTCAGGAAGAAACGCAATAAACAAACTTTCTTGGTTGTTTCTTTCAGCGTGGTTATAAACAATGGACGCATGCTTTACTCACGGAGTAAGGCAGAAAAGGCTTTACTTGAAAGTAAATGTACATCATGAACATGCTCAATTTTAGGATTAATATGTGCTTTTTCTTTCCATTGATTTAAAGTAATACCATTATCGAGGACTTTTTTGTCATATAAATAGTTTGGAATTAAACCTGGCAATGTCACGCGATAATCTCGTGGAATTTGTCCTACTGCATGTTCTAATAAATCAAACAAGATGGTCGTACAATTACTAATATAGGTGTTATACCAAACTGGGGTATGATTTAGCCGATTGGCTTTGTTCAGGAATTCTAAAAAAAACATCTGAATTTCGGTTTGATTCATTTGAATTGGATAAATATAGACATCTTCTTCGCGAATATTTGAGCGGGTATAAATCAAATCATTTTCATCACCTACGACCAGTGCTAATTCATACTGCCGAAAAAAACCGCCAATGGTGGAGAAACCTTCATCCTTTTCCTGACGAACTTCTAAAGAAAATGCGAGATGTTCGCCATCATCAAAACCAAATGTAATAAAAACATGCGCAATAGGACCTTGCATAAAATGAGATACCACTAAATCTATACGATCTAACTTTTCTAAATCGTATTGTCGTGTTTCCCATCGCGTCACGTAGTCTTTATCACTGTGCCAAATAAAATTTCTGACATTCTGTAATTCCACTTTGCCATCTTTGAATTGGAATTGAATAATTTTGTCGGTTTCATCCTGCCAAACGCGATCATTGCGTGGTTCTAAGGAAAAAAAGCTAATAATAGTAATCAAAAAAATAATCAAATACGCCCATGTGAAATAGGGCTTATAGCTGTGTTGCTTGAAATGGAATATCCCTGTAATGATGGCAAGTCCAACCCAAAACAAGATCAGTACATAAGTGAAAATGGCATTAACAGGCTGATGTGTCCAGATGAATAAGATTGCCCAGAGTGATGTGAGACATAAAAATATAACGAGTAGGCTGTTTTTTATTTTAGTTTTCATGGCTGATGGATATGTATGAGTTTTCTATTTTTATAATGAATTGAAGTTAAGCTTTGAAGTCCATATTTGTAAAATCAGTCCGATTCTTGAAATTCAGTTACTTAGCAAAACTTTTAAAAAACACTTGAAACCATTTATCTGAGTACTGATGAATACGTAAATAAATTGGTGTAGTTTAATTAAAGAATAGCTCTATTTGTTTAGTTATTCTTGTTCCTGATGCTCAATTTGAACGATGCATGTCAGAGTCTTACTTATGACTAATTCTAAATTATGTTTGATGTTCGGTGTGATCTCAGCTTTGCTGATGAGTTTGACTCATGCTGAAGATGTTGCAAGCCTGCCTTCAATTCAATTGTTGGCGGACGATGATTTACGTGATGAAGTTGTGACGACTGTTACACCTTTTCAAGAAGATCAAAAGGTGCGTCAATCTTTGCAACATCAAGTGATCAAAAAAGAGCAGGATATTCAAAATGCTGCTTTAGAGCAAAGTTCACCTGCACTGAATATTCAACCGAAAACTCCAGTGCCTGATATGAGTCATCTATCACCTTTACAGCAGCAGTATGTTTTGTCTGTTGCAGCTGGTTTACAGTCGAATGATCCGAGTTCAGGCATTTTTAGAATGTTAGAACCTTTGGGGATTGATCTTAATACTGCAATAGACGCTGTGAAAAGTGGTTCAGTGAAAATGAATTCAGATCTGTCTCGTTTCAAGTTGATGTTTGGAGATAAACAAGTACAAGCTGCTTTTCCAAGTAAATAAATTGCAGTGAAAGTTGTTTAATGAAGCCAATCGTTTGATTGGCTTTTGTTTTTAGAAATGATCGTAATGTGTCAATGCCATAAGTGTGGAACTGGCACAGCAGTTAGATTCTGCCTATACCGTGATTTTTGATGCAGTGCATTTTTAGCAAGTGACGGGTATGGAGGGTGATGAGGTAAAATTAGTGTTAGCAAGCTTCTTAAATGAATAAATTTTGAAATTGTAAAATTTAGATATTTATTTATCTATGAGTATGTTGAATAGACAATTCTGAGCAGTAATATAAGTAATTATTGTTTTCATACTTCAGAATATGTTGTTGAATTTTTTTCCAATGAGGTTTGATCTGCTTTTTAATTGCTGGTTCATTCATGATTTTAGATGCACGAAGAGCATAACTTATATAATTCCTTGAGGCAATAAATGAGAATCTCCTATAAATATGCTTTTTGTGGCGTTCAAGAGGCAACTCGCCACGATTAATTCTAGCCTGGTTTATTTTTAAAAGATGTTTATTAGACATTTTTATTGCTTTCATTACTTTATGAGAATATTTAGCTAGTCCAGTGTCTCTTAATAAAATTTTTTTTCCATCATAGGTAAAACCTAAATATTGCAACTCATCCTTTGAAACTCGTAATCCATTTGCAAAATGGACAATTTTTGTTTTTTCAGAATGAATGACTAATTTAAGTTTTTGAATAAGAGCTTGGATGTCTCTAAATATGTATAAGTGATCTTTCTTGTCACAGATTATTAAAATATCATCACAATAGCGATAATATTTTCCACCTACTTTCTCTACTTTAATATGTATTTTTTCGTCAAAATCAAGCATATAAATATTTGATAAAAAAGCGCTAATTGCAGAACCTTGGGGGATTCCTTTAGAGTCTGTATGAGTTTTTATGATTTCCTTTTTTCGAATTTTCTCGCGAAACTCAGAGACTGAACACAATCTTTTTAAATTTTTATAATTTTGATTAAGCGACAAATTTAGATGATGATAAACATCATTTTTGTGGACATACGAATATTTAGTAATTGATCTAAAAACTTTATAGTGATCCTTAGGTAGTATTTCTAAACCAAGAATATTTTGCCAAGATTTTTTCAAAAGTTGATGATCTAGCTCATCAAAAAAACTTTGTATATCAATACAAAGAACAGAACAGTCTTTTCTATTTTTGATCTCGTCAAACACATTCTTAGCAAAATGTATGTTATTGGGAGATTCTGGAAGTTTTCTAAAAGCTAATACTGAATCACTAATATTCTTCTCAAACAATATTTTTTCATAATTTTCAGACAGTAAATATGCATAATAAGCATATATATGCCCATCTATATGAGCTGAGTATTTTATAGGTCTAATTTTTGGAGGTTTCTTTTCAACAATAGTAGTTTTTTTCCCGTTCACGACTTTATAGCCTTTCTTTTTTATTTTATATGAGCTGATTTCAAAGTGAATAAAGGGAAAAAAAGAATGTTTTTCAATATTTTGAGGATTAGTAACGAAACTAAATATTTTCTCAGGTGGGAGAGGGTAATCGAAATGTAAATAAGATTTCTGACGGTTTTTAAAAAAATTATAATCAATATTCATTTAGAAAACTCAAGAAAAGGCTGACGATAATCCTCGTTTTGACACGCTCTATTCTAAGAATAAAGTTCCTTGAGCATACCCAAGTACCCAAAATTACGTACCCTCTAGAAGAAAAACTCCTACATCGTCTTTAGATCACGAAAGGATTATACTATGAGAAGCATTGATTACATTCTGTGGAGTTCAACATACATTATCTGTATATGGTTCCAAGCAGTTTGCATTGTTTCACCAGATGTATTAGAAATCGTTCTAATATTATGTGGTGCAATACTTGACAACAGATTACCTTCCCCATATTCAATAATATAGGCTTAATTAATATACTAAGAATAACAATGTTCTACAATATCTATTTATTTTGAATGAAGAAACCCCGCATTAAGCGGGGTTTCTTTTGGTCACTTATTTAAGAATTAAACACGTTCGATGATTGTCGCGATACCTTGACCTAAACCAATACACATCGTCGCAAGACCGATTTGTGTATCTTGTTGTTCCATCACGTTCAACAACGTCGTTGTGATACGTGCACCAGAACAACCCAATGGGTGACCAAGCGCAATCGCACCACCGTTTAAGTTCACGATGTCTTGTTTGTCATGTAAACCTAGACCTTTCAATACTGAAAGACCTTGAGCAGCAAATGCTTCGTTTAACTCAACAGTTTGAATGTCACCAATGCTCAAGCCAGCACGTTTAAGCGCTTTTTGCGTTGCAGGAACAGGACCATAACCCATGATCGCAGCATCACAACCTGCAACTGCCATAGAGCGAATTACAGCACGTGGCTTAAGACCTAATGCTTGCGCACGCTCAGCAGACATCAATAACATTGCAGATGCACCGTCAGACAACGCTGATGATGTAGCAGCAGTCACTGTACCGCCTTTAGGGTCAAACACAGGACGTAACGCTTTAAATGCTTCAAGGTTAGCATCTGGACGAATCACTTCGTCTACATCACATAGGATTTTGAAGCCATTTGCATCATGACCTTCAACACCAATGATTTCGTTTTTGAAACGACCTTCTTGAGTAGCAGCCCAAGCACGACGGTGAGATTCAACACCAAAAGCGTCTTGCTCTTCACGGCTAATGCCATTCATACGACCTAACATTTCAGCAGTTAAGCCCATCATGTTAGATGCTTTCGCATAATGTTTAGATGCTTGTGGGTTCAAGTCGATACCATGCATCATGCCAACGTGGCCCATGTGCTCAACACCACCGATGATGAAGATATCACCTTGGTTAGTCGCAATTTGAGCAGCTGCGGTATGAATTGCTTGCATTGAAGAACCGCAAAGACGGTTAACAGTTTGACCTGCAACAGTTTTTGGTAAGTCTGCCAATAACACGATGTTACGACCGATGTTCATGCCTTGCTCTAGAGTTTGGTTCACACAACCCCAGATCACATCTTCAACTTCGTTCACATCAAACTGGTTACGAGCAACCAATGCACGAACTAATTCAGCAGATAAGTTATCGGCACGTACATTGCGGAACATACCATTTTTGGTTTTACCCATTGCTGAACGTACGCCATCAACGATGACAACGTCACGTGGATTTAAAGTAGCCATTCACGTTGCTCCTTAACCGTAGAATTTTTTATTGTTAGCAGCCATGTCACGCAACATTTGTGGCGCTTCATAAGCCTTACCTAAATGCGCATACTTGTCGCAAAGCGCAACATACTCAGCTACACCAGTTTGATCGATGTAACGGCATGGACCACCACGGAATGGAGGGAAGCCTACACCCATGATCATTGCCATATCTGCTTCGTTAGGTGTTGCAACGATGTTGTCTTCTAAGCAACGAACAGTTTCGTTACAGAAAGCAATCATCATACGGTCAATGATCTCTTGAGAATCAAATTCACGTTTTTCACCAGTCACGACAGAAGCAATCACGTCATACGCTGTTGGATCAACAGTTTTTGCTTTCTTGCCTTTCTTGTCCAATTCATATTTGTAGAAACCAACATCGTTCTTTTGACCAAGACGTTGTGCTTCATACATTGTTTGGATTGAACCTTTGAAATCAGGCTTCATACGGTCAGGGAAACCTTCAGCCATCACTTCTGCACCGTGAACGCCAGTATCAATACCGACAACGTCCATTAAGTATGCAGGACCCATTGGCCAGCCAAATTTTTCCATCACTTTGTCGACTTGTTGGAAGTCAGCGCCGTCTTTAAGAAGAAGGTCAAACGCACCAAAGTAAGGGAACAATACGCGGTTTACAAGGAAGCCCGGGCAGTCATTGACAACGATCGGGGTTTTACCCATTTTTTGAGCGAGTACGACAGTCGTTGCAATCGCTTCAGGTGAAGTTTTTTCACCGCGGATCACTTCAACCAAAGGCATCATATGCACTGGGTTGAAGAAGTGCATCCCTACAAAGTTCTCAGGACGTTCAAGGTTTTCAGCCAAACGCGTGATTGAGATCGTAGAGGTATTTGATGCAATGATCGTGTTTTCACGTACTTTAGATTCAGTTTCTTTGAGTACGATTCCTTTCACTTTCGGGTTTTCAGTTACCGCTTCGATCACGATATCGACTTCTTTAAACTCATCATAGCTTAATGTCGGACGGATACGTGCAAGCGTTTCACCCATTTGAGCAGGCTTGATTTTCTTACGTTCAACTTGTTTAGTTAGGAGACCGTTTGCTTCTTTCATTCCTAAAGCAAGTTGTGGGTTACCAATATCTTTCATGATAATTGGTGTGCCTTTGCTTGCCGCTTGATAAGCAATACCACCACCCATGATACCTGCACCAAGTACTGCAGCTTGATTTACAGGGTGAGCGCCTTGTTCATATTTTTTCGAAGTTTTCTTCACAACTTGGTCGTTGATGAATAAACCAATCAACGCGCCTGCTTGTGGCGTTACCGCTGCTTTTGCAAAGTGTTCAGCTTCTTGGCGAAGTGCACCAGCACGATCTAAGCTCGAACCCGCTTGCATAGAATCAAGCAATAATTTTGGCGCAGGGTATTGTGCAGGATTAGCTTTCGCAAGCACCACACCTTTAGATGAGTTGAAAGCCATCATTTGTTCTAATGGATTCAACTTAATTGGATCTAATTTTTCTTGACGCTTCGCTTTCCAGTCTAAACGACCTTCGATTGCTTGTTTAACGATAGAGATCGCAGCATCTTGTAATTTATCAGCAGCAACCACCGCATCGACCGCACCATCTTTAAGTGCAGCAGGTGCTTTTTTCGGGTTCGCCATTGCCATCCATTCAACAGCGTTATCGATACCGATTACACGGCTTAGACGAACAGTACCACCGAAACCAGGAATGATCCCAAGTTTAATTTCTGGAAGACCAACTTGTGCTGATTCTGACATCACGCGATAGTCACACACCAAGCACATTTCGAAACCGCCGCCCAATGCCATACCATTGATTGCAGCAACTTTAGGAATATTTAAATCTTCGAATGAGTTGAAGATTTCATGAACAGGCATCGCCCAATCTACAATGACTTGTTCGCCTTGCGCAAAGTTTTCACCAAACTCAGTGATGTCTGCACCAACGATAAATGTAGATTTACCAGATGTAACGATAAGACCTTTAATCTCAGCGTTTGATTGAACAGCAGCAATTGCAGCTTTAAAGTCGTCAATTGTTGCGCGGTTGAATTTATTAACCGACTCACCTTGTAAGTCAAAGCGGAATTCTGCAATTCCGTCCGAAAGCATTTGGACGGTAATGGCATTGCCAGCGTGGATCATGCCCTGATCTCCTTTTTTTTGGAGGACTTCTAAGTTGATGTTGTGAAGCAAGTGCGTATTTCCTGCGCACATTAAAGCTTCGCTAATCTTACGATAACTATATCGAAAAAGAACATAACAAGTTGTATCAAGCCGTGACGCAATGGTCATCTATTTATTGCACCAGCATGCGTTATAAAACAGCAGATGCGAATGTAGAGTTTGTTCTTCTTACAATAAAGCGATTGTTTCAATTGGCATTTTATTTAAAAACACTTCAACTTATATCTGGGGTAGGTAGGTAATTTCAAGTTATTTTGCACTTTAAATTTCGTCATAAAAGTCAATAAACTGAAATATAAAGCCATCAAAAGTCTATTTGTAGAACACAATGTTTCGTTGTTTGGGGTAGTCGTTATACAATTTACGTGATTATCTATACATCTAAATTGGAACAATTCATTTCCAATTTAGGTGCAGCATCTCCTCATTTAACCCGCTAACCAAAGATAAACCGAGTCAATCAATGATCAAGTGGATTATTCTCGCGATATTCATCATATCGGCACTGTATATTCAACGTCGTGGAAAAGTACGACATTCGTTCTATCGTCAATTCTTTGATCATTCGACCATTTTGGCACCTATTAATTTTTTGATGTATATGTTCTCTAAGGTGCCAAACCAGCCTTATATCGACACACAGCATTTTAAAGATTTAAAAGTGTTAGATGAAAATTGGGAAATGATTCGTGATGAAGCCAAAGCTTTATATGAGCAGGGTGGGATCAAAGCCTCTGAAAAATATGATGACCTAGGCTTTAACTCATTTTTTAAAACTGGTTGGAAGCGTTTTTATTTAAAATGGTATGACTCTGCACATCCTTCAGCAGCAGAACTGTGCCCTAAAACGACAGCATTGCTTAAAACATTGCCAACCATTAAAGCGGCGATGTTTACTGAGCTTGCTCCTGATAGTCGCTTGGTTCGTCATCGTGATCCTTATGCGGGATCTTTACGCTATCATTTAGGGTTGTTGACGCCAAATGATGATCGTTGCTTTATTGATGTAGATGGTCAGCGGTATTCATGGAGAGATGGTGAAAGCGTTGTGTTTGATGAAACCTACATTCATTATGCAGAAAACACGACGGATCAAAATCGTATTATTTTCTTTGCTGATGTAGAGCGCCCTTTAAAGACACGTTGGATGGAACGGTTTAATCATTGGTTTGGTAAAAATGTAATGACTGCGGCAAGTTCACCGAATGAAGCAGGGGATCAAACGGGTGGTCTGAACAAAGCATTTGGTTATATTTATCGCTTGCGTGTGAAAGCAAAAGCACTGAAGGCGAAGAACCGTCAGTTATATTACTTTTTAAAATGGTTCTTGATGTTAGGGATATTCTTCCTGATTTTCATTCGACCTTATGTGTTTTAAGAGCATTCAGATCAAAATGCGCCTCAGGGCGCATTTTTTAATTTTACTTAAAATGATGTAAATTAAAATTGAGAAGTAGTTCAATAAAAGCTATGCTTTTGTCTGTAAAATATACAAAAGAAAATTCAAATGAATCTCAAAAAAACAATATTAGTACTAAGTGTTTTACCGTTTTTTTTAAGTGCCTGTGGCGGCGGTGGGTCGGGAGATTCGTATGAATCATCACCGAGTACACAATTTCGAAACGGTGATCAACTCTATTCAATTTACTATAATTCCAATGATCGATTCGGCTTAAATTATATTGAATTTCAAAATGGACAATTTACTTATACGGATAGTTTTAAACCGTTGAATAGTGTGATTGTGACGCGAAATCGTATCTATCAAACCTATGATCAAGCCCAAAATACGCTCAGTGTGAATAGTCCTAGTCATTGGACGATGAATATCATTGGTGACATCCAAACGGATATCGAAATGGAGCGTGTAAACCTATCGGGTAAAAATGTTTTTGATACAGTTTTACCAGGTTATCGCAACATTGATCGAAATGATTTGAGCCCTAATGTGAGATTGTTTATCGCCAAAGATGGTCTTAAAAATTTTTCTTCAGGTAGCTATTGTTATAGAAAGAAAGCAGAACAAAACAGAGTAGATTATTTACAACTCTATCCAAACACGAGTGAACCATTGGAAGAGAGTTTTAACCAATTTTATGAAGATAACTTGCTGTATCTTGATCTTTTAAATGACAAAAATCCAATTGTTAAATTTCAACTCGCTAAAGATCGTTGGATGGGTATGAATTTTAGCAGTATTTTTGACACCAGTATGAAGATTAGTTTAGATGATTCAACAGCCATTGAATTTGAAAGCAAACTATACCCTGCTGAATATCATCAAACTTTGAAGCGTACGACTGATGATGAATATAAACTCTATGAAAAATTGTTAATGAACGATGATGTTGCAGAAAATAGACAGCGTTATCAGTTATTAATGGCAAATATTGAAAAAGGGTGTACGTATTATAATAAAACGGCAGCAGAATCCTTTGTCACGATTCCTGGTTTAAGATGATTTGTTTAAAAAAAGCCCATCATGGGCTTTTTTTATTGATTGATGATCGAGAGCTGACCGTCTTTGCAATCCAGCTTGAGATGAAGTTGATCTGGATGCTTTAGAAAGTAGATCGCAATAATGGGTTCTAGTTCAGTTCTCATTTTCCGTGCTAAATGACGTGCCCCAAAGCGGATATCATGACCCTGATAGAAATATGCTTTGGCAAGGTCTGATAAGTGAACCTGACGTTTTTGATGTTGCAAACGAATGTTGAGTTTTTCCAGTTCAATATCTACCAATTTAGGGAGTGCATCATTTTGAACAGGCTGATAATGAAGGACACGATCAATTCGATTCAGAAACTCCGGATCAAAACTGCGATGCAGTATTTTTTCAATAATGGCTTTCGTGGGTAGGCGTTTTAAACATAGATTTTGAAGTTTTTGCGGTAAAACATTTAATTTATCTAAATATTGTTGTGCTGCGCGTGCTCCTGCATTACTGGTCATAAAGATCATACAATTACGAAAATCAATCGTTTTTGTTCCAGCAGTAAGGGTTAGGCGACCTGTATCCAACACATTCATTAAGCCACGAATCACTTCGGGAGAGGCTTTTTCAAGTTCATCAAACAGCATAATGCCAGGACGGGTATGAGAGCCATTAATCGCAGTTTCATCGAACAAACTGTGACCTTCTTTCGAACCGACATATCCAGGCGGAGCGCCTGTTAAAGCGGCTGCATAATGTTCTTGAGCCAGTGTATTCATATCGATACGACAAAACGCATCAGGACGACCATAAATCGCTTCAGCAATCAAACGAACAGTCTCTGTTTTACCAACACCTGTTGGTCCAAGCATTAAGGTGACGGACAAGGGGCGTTCAGGACTTGAAAAGTCAGCTTTGACCACGTGAAGCATTTTTTCGATTTCATCTAAGGCTGGATTTTGCCCAATGATACGATCACGCAATAACTGCATCACTTTGGCTGGTTCAAAATGAAAGCGAGACTTTCCAATGAGTCGATCTTTTTCTGAAGGACTATGGGATGAGAGTGCAGGTTGTATGGCGTGAAAAGCACGATCGTTCGCAGTCATGTTGGCGCATCCATGAATGAATCAGTTGAAAAGCATATCAAACTTGAATTTAACAACTCAGACTTTTTAACAATCAGCTGATTATAAAATTTGCGATCATTGCTCTGAACTGTTGGATCAACAAGGTTTTAAAATCGTCTACCGAAATGCACTTGAAATAGAGCGCGTTACCATCACAATAAGCTCATGCTGTTGCATGAATGACTGACTCTACATTAAAGGCTGCTTGTGAACGAAAACGCACGTGAACACATTGAAAAAATCTTAGCCAATCTTACGACTTTGCCTGGTGTCTATCGCATGTTAGGTAAAGATGGAGAGTTGTTGTATGTGGGAAAAGCGAAGAATTTAAAAAATCGTGTTTCTAGCTATTTTGTTAAAACCATTGAGCATCCCAAAACACAGGCTTTAGTTGCCCGCATTCATGATATTGAAACCATGGTGGTCCGCTCAGAAACGGAAGCATTACTTCTTGAACAAAACTTAATTAAGCTTCATCGACCGCCGTATAACATCATGCTGCGAGATGATAAATCTTACGTCTATATTTTTGTGTCCAGTGATAAGCCTTATCCACGTATTGCAGCAGGTCGTGGTAAGGGGAAACATCAAGCAGGTAAATTTTTTGGACCTTATCCAAGTGCTTATAATGCACGTGATACATTGGTGGTCTTACAAAAATTATTCAATGTCCGCCAATGTGAAAATAGTTATTTTGCGCAACGTAAAAGACCGTGTTTGCAGTATCAAATTAAACGTTGCTCAGCTCCATGTGTGGGCATGATATCACCTGAAGATTATAAAGATGATGTCGATAACTCAATTCGCTTTTTACAAGGGGATACACGTGAGCTTAATCAAGAATTAATTGCCAAAATGGAAGCGGCAGCAGAAGCTCTCGAATTTGAAAAAGCCGTTTTTTATCGTGATCGGATGGCATTATTGCGTGATGTACAAACGCAACAAGCGATTTATAAAGTCAAAGGTGAAGCAGATATATTGGCGATCGCATACCAAGCGGGGGTAACGTGCGTTCAGATTATGCATGTGCGTAATGGCAAGATGTTGGGAGGAAAAAGTTATTTCCCAGATATGTTGGGCGATGATTTGGGACAAATGCTGGCAGATTTTATCGCGAACTTTTATTTCCAAGTTGCCGATGAGATTCCAACAGAATTAATCGTCAACGTGGAGCTGCCAGACAAGAAAGACATAGAAGAGGCACTACAACAAAATTTTGGCAAAAAAATTCTGATTAAATCAAAAGTTCGAGAAACCCGTGCAGAATGGCTCGAGCTTGCGACCATGAATGTACAGCATGCCATTAAAGGACAACTTGCTAATCATTATGAATTGAATGAACGTTTTCATCAGTTAGAAGAGGTGGTCGGACGTCCAATTGATCGTATCGAATGTTTTGATATATCCCATACGATGGGCGAAGCAACGATCGCTTCTTGTGTTGTCTTTGATAGTGGAGGGGCTCGCAAGCGCGATTACCGTCAGTTTGCTATCGAAGATATCACTGGCGGTGATGATTATGCTGCCATGCGTCAGGCTTTGACACGACGGTATAAGAAGGCGATGCTGCCAGATTTGCTTCTCATCGATGGTGGTAAAGGGCAATTACATATGGCAATGCAGGTCATGCAAGATCTTGGATTGGATGCATTCATGGTGGGGGTTTCAAAAGGGGAAGGACGTAAGCCTGGTTTGGAAACCTTACATTTCACTGATGGCACAAAGATTCAACTGCCTGAAGACCATAAAGCGCTACATTTAATTCAACAGGTTCGTGATGAGGCGCATCGATTTGCCATTACTAAACATCGTGCCAAGCGCGATAAACGTCGTGGACAGTCAGTTTTAGAAGCCATTCCAGGGCTAGGACCAAAACGCCGCCGTGATTTATTAACACATTTTGGTGGGATTCAAGGGGTATTAAAAGCCTCTGAAAAGGATCTGAATTTAGTCCCAGGTTTTGGTGCAAATCTCGCTCGGACTGTGTACAAAATCTTGCATGAGTAATCATGCATATCAATTTGCCAAAATGATCATTGACCTGCGAGTCATTGATCATTTACCTCAATCTGAAAATTCAGCATGCTAGCGCGATAAGAAATTTAAAATAAAAGGGTTGCGCATGTCATTTGGACAGGTATTTCAAGAAATTGATCAACAAGAATGGGTGGAGATCCCTGAGGGTTGGTTGCAAGGTCGTACCATTTTTGGTGGTTTAACCACGGCGATGATGCTACACAAAGCAACACAAATGATTCATGACCCTCAAAAAAGATTATTGAGCACCAGTGTGGTATTTGTGGGTCCTGTTCAGGAAAAGCCAGTCAAAGTGACAGTGGAAATTTTAAGGCAAGGTAAATCTGTGACTAATATTGAAGCTCGGATTTGGCAGGATGATGCTGTACAGGGAATTCTGCTGGCAAGTTTTGGTTCAGACCGTGAATCAGTCGTGAATATGGATCAAACTCGCTCAGCACCACAGTATGATTCACCTGAAAGTTTAGTTAAGTTGCCTTATCATCCTCTTATGCCGCAATGCTATCAGAACTATGATCTGATTTGGGCTGAAGGGAAATACCCTTGTACGGCTGCTGAAAAGCCAGATTTTGGCGGGTGGTTTCGATATGCAGAATCTAAATTTGAAGCAGGTCCGCTGAGCATGCCTGAATTTATAGCAATGTTAGATATTTGGCCTGCAGGAATTTTTCCTATATTAAAAAAACCAGCACCGGGCAGTTCAATTTCTTGGTATGTGACGCTGGTAGAGCCTATTCTAGCTGACCGACGAGATTGGTTTAAATATAAAGTATTTACAGATCATTCTGCGCATGGTTATTCTACTGAATATGCCCATATTTGGGACCATAATGACCGTCTCGTTGCAATTTGTAGACAGACTGTCGCGATTTTTGCCTAGTCGACAGCGGGTAGTGAATCGTTTAAAGTAAGCGGATTAAAGAATCAAAGCTCAAGTTTTTATTGCAAATTTTAGCTGTAATTGGGGCAAACTGGCGGTGTCTATGTCTACAGGTCGCATCCTGAATATACCAAATATCTTGACGCTAGCACGTATTGCGTTAATACCTGTTTTTTTAATTATTGCCTATTGGCCTCCTGCGATTGGTGTGGGTGGGCATGAAGGGGGTATGACTCGTCATATCATTCTGACTGCAATTTTTGTGATTGCTGCTGTCACAGATTGGTTTGATGGTTACTTAGCAAGAACATTGAATCAGACTTCTGCATTCGGACGTTTTTTAGATCCTGTTGCGGATAAATTAATGGTCGCAGCAGCATTGATTGTTTTGGTGCAATGGCAACCTACAATTTCGATGGCTTTTGCTGCGATTGTGATTATTTCACGCGAGATTACCGTTTCTGCTTTACGTGAGTGGATGGCTGAGCTCGGTGCACGTACCAATGTAGCTGTATCAACGGTTGGCAAATATAAAACAGCTTTTCAGATGATTGCTATTTCCGTGTTCTTACTCAATTGGAAACCACTTGAATTAGTAGCATATGGTTTATTGTATACCGCTGTAATTTTAACACTGTGGTCCATGTTTATTTATTTAAGAGCGGCATGGCCATATCTAAAACAACCCTAATGTATTTAAAGCGCCAAAAGGCGCTTTTTTATTGTCTTGAGAAAGTGATTTAAAAATGAGAATTAAATTTGCTATTGGTTTAAGTATCTTGTTGAGTTCAAGCATTTATGCGGATGATTTATCACGGGCACAAGAGTATTTGCATAATGATGGGATCGCGTATTGTCTATCTCATTCTGAGATTTATGCAGCTGAAGCAAATATTGCGAGAGGTGGATATTTTCAACTCGGTGAGCATAGCCATGAGGCGGCAAAACAAGTGCAAAATTATATTGATCAAGCGCTCAAAGAAGCGTTAGGCAGCTATCAATATTCAAAAGAGAAAGCATACCTTATGCGTTGTTTGGAAATCTCTTATTCAACGCAGTATCGAAATTATATTAAAACTGTTTATGCGTTAGATGTTATTGAAAATCAAAAATAACCTTAATTGCTTAAGCTTTTCTGGTGATGGTTAAAGTAATTCATATTGGAGTGTTCAACCGCTTTAAAGTTGAATTATCTTAGAGATTAAAAATAACAATGAAAAAAATACACTTTCAAAAAGTTATTGATGACTTAAACCTTTTGGAAATACTCAAGCGGTATCAAGTTACAGTGGTCGGTACGCCACCTTTAGGAATTGCAACAGCACAAAGTGATATCGACCTCATTTGTAGTTATCCGATTGAGCAAGAGAATCATTTGATTGAAATACTAAAATTATTTCAAACCTATAAGGCATGGTGCATTGAGCGAAGTTATTTTGAACGTGATACTTGGATTTGCCGATTTGAATATTGTGCTTGGTCAATTGAGATATTTTGTTCTACAACACCAGTTCATCAGCAGGCGGGATTCCAGCACTTCTACGTTGAACATAGAATATTAGATTTGGCAAATGACCAATTTAAACAGGAAATCATTCGCCTTAAGCGAAAAGGTATAAAAACTGAACCTGCATTTGCACAAATATTAGCGCTCGATGGTGATCCTTACACGAAGTTAAGTCAGCTCTATGAAGCAGATGACTGTGTGTTGATTCAACTGCTTCAATGTCAAGGTTACCTAGATTAAACTTTAACTATGGGTTTCCTCATCCCCATCGTCTTCAAAAGTTTTTGCAATTTTTTCGATATTCAAACTTTTAGCCATCGCATCAAAAATTTGTTTATATACACCGTCTTGATGGTAAAGAGCATCATGTTCTCCATGCTCGGCAATTTCGCCTTCTTTCATGACATAGGTGTAATCCGCATCAATAATTTGCGACAGGCTGTGCGAGATAATAATGACAGTACGTCCTTGTTTAATCTCATCAAGGCTTTGTTTAATTTGTTCCGAAGCAATGGCATCCAAACTCGCTGTCGGTTCATCTAAAAAGATAATCGGTGGATTTTTCAAGAACATACGAGCAATCGCAATACGCTGTTGTTGTCCTCCAGAGAGTTGCAATGCATCGGAATGATAGCCATCAGGAAGTTGTAAAATTTGCTCATGAATGGATGCTTTTTTAGCAGCAATGATCACGTCTTCTTCAGTAGCATCTGTTTTACCATAGCGAATATTTTCAAGAATAGTCCCTTGGAAAATATGATTTTTTTGTAGGACTAATCCAATATGATCTCTCAAATATTGTGTATCAATTTGATTGAGATCGATGCCATCGAGTTCGATACACCCCTGATTAGGTTCATAAAATTTATCTAAAAGACTGATTAAGGTTGATTTTCCCGCGCCTGATAAGCCAACTAATGCAGTAATTTTATTGGGTCGAATCTCCATATTGATATTCTTTAGTGCGTGGTGACCGTTTGGATAAAAGAATTCAACATTTTTCAGCGTAAATTTTCCTTGAATTTGCGGTTTGAGTTGACCTGTAGGTTCAATTTGATCATCTGCTTCTAAAATTTTAAAGAAGCTTTCTGAATAGATCATGGCATCATTCACTTCATCATATATACGATGTAAGGAGCGAATTGGCGCGGATACATTATTGAACAACAGTACATGAAACATGATCATACCGATGCTCATCTGACCATCAAGCACAAAATACGCAGTTAGGATGATGATTAAAACAATACCTATTTGTTCAATAAAGGTTTTTAACCCATCAAATAAAAAGCTGACCTGACGGGTTTGCATTTGATTATCTGTGAGTTCTTTTTGTAGTTTGAGTTGTTTGGTTGATTCTATTGACTCGCGGTTGAAAGATTTGATAACCGTAATTGAATTAATAATTCCGAGGATACCTTGGCTTTTCTTTTCTCGACCATCACGTAAATTCCGACGCCAGCCTCCGAGTTTTTGTGCTTGTTTATAAGTTAACCAGAAGTAGATTGGAACGATAGTGGTCGCCACTAAGCCAACATAAAAGTTGGCGTAGTACATTAATCCTAAAGCCACGATCGCACTGGTAAATAACGGCAAAATGTCAATAAAGAATATTTGAACTAGACGAGTCAGAGAGCCAATACCACGATCGATTCGTGTTTGTAATTTGCCCGCCTGATTATTCTCTTCGTTGAAAAAAGCTAATCTATAGGTCAGAAATTTTTCAATGATGCCTTGTGCTAGATCTTGTGAAATAAAAATTCTAAGTTTTTCACCATAAAACTTTTGTCCGAATTGCACAAAAGCATTAATTACTTCTTTACCCAATAATATCGCTGTAATGGTAATCAGGATATTCCAGCCTTCAGCTAAGCCAAAACCATTCTCAACCAGCGCATTAATTTCATCAACTGCATACTGCAAAGTGAGTGCATTCACTTGAGCTGTGAAAGAGCCGATGAGCGTAAGAAAGAGAGTGGCAATCACTAAAAAGCGATAAGGTCGAACGAAAGGTTTAAGTTTTAGAAAAAGTTGCCATAAATTCATAAGCGATTGTTTTTATTGTCTAGATTTATGCCAGTCTAAGCTTGATTGTCCAGTGTCACAAGCGTTCACAATGTTTCAATTTGTCAGTTGAAATATTCAGCTAATATAAGGTTATATTTTCATGGCAAATTGGTTATGAACTTCGAGCTGTTTGCACCCGAACCCAATTCAAATCTCCTACCTTGTGATGGGATTGTAGAAGATTACGGCCTTATACTTACTCATGCTGAATCACAGGATTATTTCGATTATTTTTCAGAAGCTTTGGCTTGGAAACAGGATGAAGTGATTTTATACGGCCAATATTTTAAGACGGGTCGTAAAGTCGTATGGTATGGTGACCAAAACTATCAATATCACTATTCAGGGATGGATAAACAAGCACAGATTTGGGATTTGAAATTATTAGCACTCAAGCAAAAAATTGAACTTATAACAGGAGTTCAATTTAATTCTTGTTTGGCTAATTTGTATGAAGATGGAACTCAAGGTGTAGGATGGCATAGTGATGATGAGGCTGCATTAAGAGATCCTGAACATGGCGAGACCGTCATTGCTTCACTGAGTCTCGGCGCAACCCGAAAATTTAGATTTAAACATCGTGATAAAACTCATACTGCTGAAATGTATCTACAATCAGGACAGTTGATTGTGATGAAAGGTCAAACACAGCGTTTTTGGAAACACACTTTAGCGAAATCAACCAAAGTATTAGAGCCTAGAATCAATTTAACCTTTCGCTATTTTTATCCTAGATGAAGTGGCAAATATTCTATTAAGGTTGAATACCTTGAGGATTACGATACCAACTTTCAATAAATAAAGCGGCTGCCAAGCTGTCTGCGGACAACTTTTTTCCACGCCCTTGCGCCTGATAATGATCGAGTTCATCACGCGCTTCGCGAGTTGTTAATCGCTCATCCACCATCCATGTTTCTATATTGGTTTGGTGTCTTAAACGACGAGCAAATTTACGTGCTCGTGTTGATAGTTCCGATTCGCTATCATCCATATTCAGTGGTAGCCCGACTAAAAACAGATTTGGAGAATGCTGTTTTACAATTTTGAGTAGATCATCCCAATTGGGAATGCCATCTTTCATCGGTAAAAGTGAAAGTGGCGTAGCACTTTCAATAATGGACGATCCTACAGCCATTCCTGTTTTTTGTGTGCCAAAGTCAAAGGCCATAATGAGTTGAGCGGTAGTTGAATCAGGCATGTCCAATCTCAGATGAAAGCCATGTACGATCGACCCCCATTTTTCTATAGGCAGCGTCCCAGCGATCGTCATAGGGTAAGTTAAAAATCAAATCCATATCAGAGTCACAAATGAGCCAGTCACCTCGAGCGATTTCTTGCTCCAACTGGTTTTTACTCCAACTTGCATAGCCTAAAGCAATTTGATAGCGACCAACACCTTCATTGTGTGCGATTGCATCAAGAATATCCTTTGAAGTTGTTAAACAGAGATTTTCACCTACAGCGATGGACGCATGCCAAGTAGGTTGACCCGTATGAAGTACAAAACCAGCTTCTGGTCGTAAAGGACCACCTTGTAAGACATCATGTGGGTGAACATGATCTGCAACGATATCAAGATCTGTTAAGAGTTCTTTAACCTGAATCCCAGCTGGACGATTGATCATAATTCCCTGCGCACCTTCATGATCATGACGAGCAATATAGACCACACTATTTGCGAAGAAATCATCTGCTAAATCAGGTGGGGCAATCAGGCAACGGTGCGTTAGAAATTGTTTACTCACCTAATGGCTTCTCCTATGTTTGAGTATCACTTTACTTCAACATACTAGACTTATGGGTTTTCAACAATCCTTTTAAAATAATCAAGATGTGCTGGTCTGAAACTTTAATTGCCTTAATTGTTTTGCATGTTGAAGGGTGGTCTCGCTAATTTCGACACCACCAGTCATGCGAGCAAGCTCTAATATCCGTTGATCTTCATCAAGCTCAACGATAGTGCTGCTAGCAGGGTCTGTTTGCAGTTTTTTCACTAACAAATGTTGGTCCGATTGCGCTGCAACTTGGGCTTGATGTGTAATACATAGAATTTGAACATGTTGACCTAATCCAGCCAATAAGCGACCGACAATCTCAGCTGTTCCACCGCTGATGCCCACATCAATTTCGTCAAAAACGAGTACTTCAGCTTCAGTTTTTTCTGCATTCATGACTTGCATGACCAATGCAATACGTGACAATTCACCACCAGACGCAACCTTCGCAAGTGGTTGAGGTGGAATCCCTTTGTTTGCTGTGAACAATAATTGAATAAAACTAAACCCTTCAGATGAAGGTTGCTCCAGAGGATCAAAACGGAATTCAAAATGAGCTTCTGGTAAAGCCAGTTGCTTGACTTGTTCTGTTAAGAGTTTGGCTAAGGGTTCTGCTGCTTTACGACGGATATCATCCAGATATTGAGCTTTCTCTATAAACTGTTGATGTGAAATTTCAACTTGTTCAGCCAAAGTCTCTGGATCTTCAAGCTGATGTAATTGTTCTAGCTCTGCCTGCCAATGTTCGTATTCTGATTTTAAATCTTCGGGTTGTACTCGATATTTGCGCGCTAAACGATGGAATATTTCCAGTTGTGTGTTTAACTCTTCCATTCGTTCAGGATCAAAACTCTGACGGTCAATGAATTGTTTTAAATTCGCACTGGCATCATCGAGTTCACTTTGCGCATTTAATAATGAGTTATAAATTTCAGAGAGTAAATCACTACGACCTGCATGAGATTCAAGCTTGCGAATAATACTTGAAATTTCCTGAGTGATATTTTGATCAGACTCATCTAAAACGTTGATTGCATAACTACAATCTTGCATGATGTGTTCATGATGACTTAAGCGATCGAACTCTTGTTCAATTTCTTTATAGTCAAGTCGAACCACTTCTTCTAATTCTTCTAATTGAAGATTAAGTGTCTCAATGCGTTGAAGGCGGGTGGTCTGTGCATCAAGCGCAGCTTGATGCTGTCGGATATTTTTTTGCCATGTGTTATAACTGTCTTTGACAGCAAGCGTATGTTGACCAAAGTTGCTGTAACGATCTAACCAATGTTTTGGATAGGGCGGTTCTAACAGTTGTTGCTGACTATGCTGGCTGTAAAGTTGGACTAAGAGTCTGCCTATTTCCTTTAATTCTGACAGACTACTTGGACGTCCATTGATCCAAGCTTTACTACGACCTGTAGCAAATATTACCCGTCTTAGATGAATTTCACCCGATTCATCTGCCAGCTCATGAGTGCTTAACCATTCAGCTTCAGGACTTTGATCTTGATAACTAAATACGGCTGTAACATCAGCCTTATCTGAACCATAACGAACGTAATTCGTATCAGTACGCTCGCCTAAACACGCTGATAATGCATCGAGTAATAAAGATTTACCTGCACCAGTTTCACCCGTAAGAACATTGAAACCTTGATCAATATCAATGGCTAAGTTATCGGCTAAAGCAAAGTTGATCAGATTAAGGTGTGTCAGCATAAACGCATCCGAGCTGCGAAAGTGTGGATTCTAAGATAGAGAAATTTTGTTTTAGTCTCAAGTCACGACATTTGAATATGAGAACTTTTAGTTTGCATTTTAACTGAAATTAGGTTGATTACTAGTGACTGAATATATTCTTTTACCTGTGTACAAAAGATATATAGAAGAAATCAAAAAAATCTTTAAATTTCATCATTAGGGAACAAAAGTTGCTTATAAAAACCATTGCAAAACACTGATTGATTAGTTGCTCGAGCGCAATTAAACTACGGCAATTAAAATTTATAAAATGCGCATTATTTGGAGAATACGCATGTCATCACAATTTGATCATGTATCTGTTGTAAAAAAATCAAATGTTTATTTTGGCGGGACGTGTATTAGCCACACTGTTCAATTTGAAGACGGTACGAAAAAAACACTTGGGGTTATTCTACCGACGGAACAACCGCTTATTTTTGAAACACATGTACCAGAGCGTATGGAAATTATTTCTGGTGAATGTCGTGTCACAATTGCAGACAATGAAGAACATGAGCTTTTCCGTGCAGGGCAGTCGTTTTACGTGCCTGGTGAGAGCCGTTTCAAAATCGAAACAGATGACGTATTAGACTACGTTTGTCATTTCGAAGGCTAATTACCCAAAAAAAATTTGACCAACATTCAATGGTCAAATCGGTTAAACTATTCGCTATATAAAATCCTGTAAAGTTGGCTTTGCGGGATTTTTCTTTTCTATATTATTGTATTGTCTTAGTGAGTTGAGGTCGTTCATGGCTAAACCCGAATATTATTATGGCGTTCATTCTGTGGAGTCATTGTTGGAGTTAGAACCTGAACGCGTTTTGACTCTATTTGCACTAAAAGGTCGTGAAGATCAACGTTTAAAACGTATTTTTGAGTTGGCTGAACCTTTCGGAATTAGTATTCAAAAAGCGAGCCGAGACAGCCTTGAAAAACTGGCTGGACAACCTTTTCATCAAGGTGTCGTTGCTGCAGTTCGTCCTCATCCAACGCTGAATGAAAATGATCTTGAGCAATTAATCAAAAGTACAGACAATGTTTTTTTACTGGCGCTTGACCAAGTGACGGACCCGCATAATTTGGGTGCGTGTATTCGAACTGCGGCAGCCATGGGCGTACACGCGGTTGTTGTTCCTCGTGATCGTTCTGCGAGCTTAACACCAACGGCTCGTAAGGTTGCTGCTGGTGGTGCAGAGAAAGTTAAATTTATCCAAGTGACGAATTTGGCTCGTACTTTAGCTAAAATCAAAGATGATTTTAATGTTCGAGTGATTGGCACGATGTTAGATGAGCATGCTCTACCTATTCACGAATGTGATTTGACTGGTCCTGTCGCAGTGATTATGGGTGCTGAAGATACTGGTTTAAGACCGATTACTCAGGCGCAATGCGATCACAAAGTTTATATTCCAATGAGTGGCAATTTACAAAGTTTGAATGTGAGTGTGGCGACAGGCATGGCACTTTACGAAGCGTGTAGACAACGTCAAGCCTAATTTGAGATGGCACTTTCAGATCGAGCCCAAGGCTATTTTTTTCTTATTACTACCATGTGCATCTGGGGGGGATTTACCCTCACTGCACGATTAAATGCGCTATGGCACATCAATACGTGGGACATTGTGGCACTGCGTTTTTCACTGGCTTTTTTGATCTTAATGCCGATTTTACTTTATCGTAGAGAAGCCTCTTTTTTACTTAAAAAAGAACCATTTATTTTGGCAATGATTGGTGGTGTGATCTATTGTTTGTTGGCTTATAGCGCATTTCACTATGCACCGACTGCGCATGCTGCAATTTTTCTCAATGGTTGTATTCCTATTTGTACTGCCATCGTGGCTTTTATATTGATGAAGCAGGCTTTTGATCGTCATACATGGGCAAGTTTGCTCATTATGATCACCGTGCTCGGTATTATGAGTCTCCTGATGTATCGTGAATCAGGCATTCCTTTTGGTGCTGGTGATGGATTATTCTTCTTGAGCGCCATTTTTTGGGCAATATTTACCGTATTACTGCGTAAATTCCAACTGAGTGCATGGCAGGCGATGTGTGGAGTTGCCATCTGGTCAGCCGTGATTTATGTACCCATTTACGTGTTATTTTTGCCCAAAGATCTTAGTACTCCTGAGCCTCAGCATTTACTGTTTCAGACAATATTTCATGGCATATTCGTGGTCATTATTGCAACTTTAACTTATGTGGAAGCGATTAAAAGACTCGGGGCTTTTAAAGCAGGGAGCATTACCAATTTAGCGCCTTTTTTAGCTGCAATTTTGGCAGTGCCTTTGTTAAATGAACCTTTAAGTATTGCGATGTTATTTGGG
The DNA here is from genome assembly GCF_056779975.1 of Acinetobacter sp. ANC_7511. Taxonomy (NCBI): domain Bacteria; kingdom Pseudomonadati; phylum Pseudomonadota; class Gammaproteobacteria; order Moraxellales; family Moraxellaceae; genus Acinetobacter; species Acinetobacter sp. ANC_7511. The sequence goes on along the minus strand of NZ_JBWYIY010000020.1, from coordinate 6,565 downwards.
TTGTTGGGTATGGCGATAGGCGCATTACAACCATGGCGATGGCTGGGTCGCCAAGATGCACTAAGCCAAAAACTTGAGCAACAAAAAAAGCAGTCTTCTTAGACTGCTTTTTTAAAATCTAAGCTTGTTGTGCAATATCGAGATAATATTGGTGTTTTACTGCGAGTTGTTGATAGAGATGATCAAGTTCACCATCATTAATAACAACATCGTCTGCACGTTTTAATTTTTCTTCACGAGACATTTGCGCACTCATTATTTTTTTAATTTGCTCAATGTCTTGATGATCACGTTGCGAAGCACGCAAGATTTGTAATTCTGTGGATGCATCGATCAGTAAAGTACGTTGAGTAAGTTGGTGTTGATTGGTTTCAAATAAGAGTGGGGAAACTAAAATGGCATAAGGACTGGTCGCCCGTTGTAGTTGTTCAATAATCGATAGGCGAATTGCAGGATGCGTAATATTTTCTAATATCTTTCTAGCTTCAGGATGTTTAAAAATATGGTCTCTTAACGCTCTGCGGTCGAGTGCGCCATCTTCCAATAGCACCCAATCCCCAAAATGATCTTTAATTTTTTGTAGTGCAGGTTTTCCAATTTCAACCACTTCACGTGCTACGATATCTGCATCAACAACAGTAATACCTTGTTTTTCAAACCACTGACTTGCAGCAGTTTTTCCACTACCAATACCACCTGTTAAGCCCAAAATAAAGCGCATGTAAAAAACCTTGTAATTATCATAATGGGGCTTATTTTAGCTTAACCCCCTAAATAAACCTTCATAATTTCGTTACCCCATAAGAATGCAATCCATCCAGCAATCGCAATGTAAGGTCCAAAAGCAAAGGGCTGATTTTCTTTTTTGACTTTCATCAAAATGATGCCGATGATTGCACCGACTAAGGATGAAAGTAGGACAATGAGCGGTAATAAAAATGGACCCATCCATGCACCAAGCGCGGCCAGTAATTTGAAGTCGCCATATCCCATTCCTTCTTTGCCTGTCACGATTTTAAATAAATAGTACACCACCCATAAACAGAGGAAACCAATCAAATATCCCCAAATTGCGGAGGTAGGTGAGGTGTAGAGTGCATAGCTATTTACCGCTAAACCAAGTGCAGCCAAGGGGAGAGTATATCGATCGGGTAAAAGTTGTGTATCGAAGTCGATGAATGTGAGTGCGATCAGTGTCCACGTTAAAATTAAGCCAAAAAGCATTTGTAGGCTTGGACCAAATACCGCGACGACCACTAATGAGCAAACAGCAGTTAAAACTTCTACTAGTGGATAACGAATGCTGATCGGATTTTCACATTCACCACATTTTCCACGTAAAAATAACCAACTTATCACTGGGATATTTTGATACCAACGAATAGGTGTTTTACATTTTGGGCAGGTCGATGCAGGTTTACTTAGCGTGAGTTTATCTTCATCAATTATGGCTTGGTCGGGATGTAAAAACATCTGACAGTCTTGACGCCATTCTTGCTCCATCATTTTAGGTGTGCGGTAAATGACAACATTTAAAAAACTGCCGACACATAAGCTGATGATTCCTACAGTTAAATAGAGTGCTGTAGGCGATTGAATTAAATACGCAATTATTTCGTTCATTACACCACAGAACCCATTTGAAAAATTGGAAGATACATTGCGATGACTAAGCCGCCGACCAAGACACCTAGAATGGCCATAATCAAAGGCTCCATCATGGAGGTTAAGCCATCGACAGCATTGTCGACTTCACTTTCATAATGGGTTGCAACCTTATCTAGCATAGCATCGAGTGAACCCGATTCTTCACCAATCGCTACCATTTGCACAGCCATAGATGGGAATAAATTGGTCGAGCGCATAGCGAAATGAAGTTGTTGACCAGTCGCAACGTCGTCACGAATACGCATAACTGCTTGCTCGTATACCACGTTATTCGTTGCGCCAGCTGTTGATTGGAGTGCATCGATTAAAGGGACGCCGGCAGCAAATGTGGTTGAAAGTGTACGGCTATAACGTGCGATAATTGCTTTATAAACCAAATCACCAAAAATAGGCAGCCTTAAAGCCGTGCGATCTAATGCATCCGCAAATTTTTGACTACGTTTTTTGGCTTCAATAAAGCCGATAATGGTCAGCGCGATACCAATAATTAAAATAAACCAATATTTTTGCACCCACTCAGACATTGCCACTACGAGTTGCGTGAACGCAGGTAAGTCTGCGCCAAATGAGCTAAACATCTCAGAGAAGACAGGAACCACTTTGACCATCAAAATAATGGTCACAATAATTGCAACCACAATGACAGTAATTGGATACTTCATCGCTTTTTTAATTTTTTGTTTGAGAACTTCACTTTTTTCTTTATAAATCGCAACTCGATCGAGCATGGTTTCAAGCGCACCTGATTGCTCACCTGATTCTACCAATGAGCAGAATAACTGATCAAAATGCTGAGGATATTTGCGTAGTGCACCTGCAAAAGTATTACCACCTTCGACCTCAGTTTTAATACCCAAAACCACTTCACGCATTGCAGGATTATCTAGGCCTTCTGCAACAATTTCAAAGCTTTGAACAAGTGGTACACCTGCTTTCATCATGGTGGCAAGCTGACGCGTAAAGATGGTGATGTCCAAAGTAGACACTTTCTTCTTCATTAAGCCTTCAAGAATATTCTTGCGCTTCTCGCGGATACTACGCACCGTAATGCCTTGTTTGCGGAGCATGACTTTTGCAAGTTGAATATTACGCGCAGGCATTTCACCTTTAACTTTGGTACCCTTGCGATCCACGCCGTCATATACAAACGTTGGCATCATCTGTGCTTTTTTCACCGCCATAATGATTTCCTTATTTTTAATTATTCACTGGTCACACGATTCACTTCTTGTAAAGAAGTGAGTCCGTTCATGACCTTAATTAAGCCCGAACGTCGAAGATTCTTAAACCCCAGTCTTTCAGATGCAGCTGCAATCTCTAATGCATTGCCATCATCCATAATAATCTTCGAAATTTCAGGTGTCACTTTCATGACTTCATAAATACCGACACGTCCTTTATAACCATCACGACACTCAGGACAACCGACAGGTTGATAAATTTTAAAATCTGGATCTGCTAAATCCTGTTCTGTGAATCCCATTTCTAACAAACTTGGTTTAGGAATATCAGCAGGTACTTTGCAGTGCACACACAGTCGTCTAGCAAGTCGTTGAGCAATGACGAGATTCACCGAAGTTGCAATATTAAAAGAGGGAACCCCCATATTGCGCAACCGGGTTAAGGTTTCAGGAGCACTATTGGTATGAAGTGTAGACATCACCATGTGGCCTGTTTGTGCTGCCTTAATTGCAATTTCAGCTGTTTCGAGATCTCGAATCTCCCCGACCATAATAATATCAGGATCTTGACGCAGGAATGATTTCAATGCGACTGAGAAGCTTAAGCCCACTTTATAATTGACGTTGACCTGATTAATGCCTTCTAAGTTAATTTCTACGGGATCTTCTGCTGTAGAGATGTTGGCATTTTCAGTATTTAAAATATTCAATCCTGTATAAAGCGATACTGTTTTACCAGAACCTGTTGGGCCCGTAATCAGTAACATTCCTTGAGGCTTCTCAAGTGCCTCAAGAAATAAAGCTTTCTGATCTTCTTCATAACCTAATGCATCAATACCAAGCATTGCACTAGAAGGATCCAAAATACGTAATACGATTTTTTCACCAAATAAGGTTGGTAATGAGTTCACACGAAAATCAATCGCTTTAGTACGAGATAATTTAAGCTTAATACGGCCATCTTGCGGAATACGCTTTTCTGAAATATCCATTTGAGACATAACTTTCAAGCGTGAAGCTAATCGATTCGCGAGTTGCAATGGTGGATTTGCAATAGTTCTTAAAACACCATCAACGCGGTATCGAACTCGGTACGTTTTTTCATAAGGTTCGAAGTGTAAATCTGATGCACCCATGCGAATGGCGTCAACCAAAAGCTTGTTGATGTACTTAACAATCGGGGAATCATCACCTGAAGGACCATCATCGTTATTATTTTGCGGTGTATCGTTCTCGACCACGTTAACGTCAAGATCTTCATCACCGAAATTGAAATTCTCATTTTCAGAAAAATGCTTTTCGATCAGTTTTTCAAGTTTATTATGTTCTACAGTAATAGGAACGACGTTTAATTTACTATTAAATCGAATTGCTTCCAATGCTTCGATATCTGTAGGATCACTCGTCGCTACAAATAAAGATATACCTCGTTGATATAAAGGTAAGATTAAGTGTTTTGTAACAAGATTTTCTGCAACGATATCTTTGGGTAGTAACTCAACATTATATGCATCTAAATCGAACAATGGCTCCCCAAACTCTTGAGCAACCATTTCAGCAATCGTACTTGCTCGTATTTTGAGATGTTCAACGAGGTAAGGTACTAATTTTTGATGAGATTTTTTTGAATTAATAATAGCATTTTGCATTTGCTGGGAGGTCAAAATGCCTTCATCAACCAAACGACGACTTAACCCAGAAAATTTTGGCCCACTTTGATCTAAAGTCATCCCCAATACGCCTTAAATTCATTTTATAATTCGAATATTAAAATTATACGGTTATAAGTAGAAAATTCTATACTTAAAATCATTAATATTATCCGAAAACTATGAAAAAATTGAATTTTTTCACTTATTCTGTTGGGTATTGTGTCTTATGTTGTCTTTTTTTAAAGAATTCTAGGTGCTGAATCTGTATCCATTGAATTTTTACGTTAATTTTTTAAAATCCGTGTAGAATGTGCGCATTTTTGATAGAAGGTTAGATCTATGTCGGGTTCGACAATTACTCCGTGGGTTGTAGGCAATTGGAAAATGAACCCAATGCAGGCTAACACGCAACAGCTTTTAGCTGATTTGAAACAACAGCTTGAGCAAGCTTCAATCGCTCATGATGTTTGTAAAATTGGTGTTGCGCCAACTTTATTGGCTTTACTCCAAGTAAAAAATGAACTTGCAACAGATGCTCATGAAGTGTTTGTGGTCGCTCAAGATGTATCACGTATTGCGGGTACTGGTGCATTTACAGGTGAAGTTAGCGCAGATCTTTTAAAGGATAGCCAAGTCGATTATGTATTAATTGGACATTCTGAACGTCGTGAAATATTTAATGACACGCCTGCGATTCTTAATGAAAAAATAAAAAATGCTTTAGCTGCTAACTTACATATCATCTATTGTGTGGGTGAAAGCCTTGAACAGCGTGAAAGTGGGCAAGCTGAGCAAGTGGTGTTACAACAAATTTGTGACATTGCAGGTGTTGTGAATCCAGAGCAATGGGTGCATATTACCGTCGCCTACGAGCCAATTTGGGCAATTGGAACTGGTAAAACAGCTTCCCCGGATGATGCACAAGCAATGCATGCTAAAATTCGTGAAGGATTGAGTCAAATTACACCTGAAGGTCAAAACATAGCAATTCTTTATGGTGGTAGTGTAAAACCTGAGAATGCTGTTGAATTGGCAGCATGCCCTGATATCAATGGTGCCCTCGTAGGCGGTGCATCACTCAATGCAGAATCATTTGTTCAAATTGCGCAAGCATTTGCCCAATCAAAATAATTAGGAGTTCATCATGCAATCTTTTGTACTGGTGCTACACATCATTTTAGCGTTATTGATGATTATTTTAATTCTAGTACAGCATGGTAAAGGTGCAGATGCAGGTGCGTCTTTTGGCGGTGGCGGTGCAGCGACTGTATTCGGCGCTTCTGGTTCTGGTAACTTCTTAACTCGTTTAACCGGGATACTTACTGCTTTATTCTTTATCACAAGTATTAGCTTGGCTTACTTTGCGAAGCAGCAAACGACAGATGCTTATGGTTTGAAAACGATTAACACAACTGAGCAAGTTGATCAAAAATCGCCTGAAACTTCATCAACTGCACCAAAACCAGCTGAATAATTGAATATTTCGCTTTCAATTTTTCATTGAAACCACTAGAATGCGTCACAGCTGCGGTGGTGGTGGAATTGGTAGACACGCTACCTTGAGGTGGTAGTGCTTTCGGGCGTGGGGGTTCAAGTCCCCCCTTCCGCACCAACTTATAATCCAGAAGTTTAAGTTGGTGTTTGCAGCAAAATCTGTTGATGCGGGATGGAGCAGTCTGGTAGCTCGTCGGGCTCATAACCCGAAGGTCGTTGGTTCAAATCCAGCTCCCGCTACCAATCAATCCTATAATTAAGATGCAAACTTAAGATAGGCAACTTAAACAAGGTTTGAGTTGAGATATACTTTTTGCACGTTGATGCGGGATGGAGCAGTCTGGTAGCTCGTCGGGCTCATAACCCGAAGGTCGTTGGTTCAAATCCAGCTCCCGCTACCACTTTTGATTAAGGTGCAACTTAATCAAGTCTAATTAGAAAATTTTTCTGATTGAAAAATGATTCAAATTTAGATATAATTTTGCACGTTGATGCGGGATGGAGCAGTCTGGTAGCTCGTCGGGCTCATAACCCGAAGGTCGTTGGTTCAAATCCAGCTCCCGCTACCAA
>NZ_JBWYIY010000019.1:0-55025 GCF_056779975.1 Acinetobacter sp. ANC_7511 | reverse complement strand
TAAACCCTTGTTTTTCAACAAGTTTTAATCAACATCACCGCCGATGGATGTGCATTCTACAGTATTCCTCCCCCAATGCAACCTCTTTTTTCAATATTTTAGTATTTTTTTAAATTATGAGTTTTGAGTGGGCATTTAATAGTCAAATTCACATCATTCAGTATGATATTGATAAAAAATCGAACACTTTAACTTTATTAAAATTAGATTAGAATAGTCACTATTATTTAACTGACTAGAACTATGTTACTAAATGGCTATATTTAAAATCAAAAAAGCCGTATTGATCTCCCTACTGCTTTTGATGTGCAGCTTTAGCCATGCCAATTCCAACCAGAACATTTATCAAATGACTCTATCTATTTTGAGCTATGCCAAAATTTCATCTCCACAACCAGATTTATGTCTAATTGATAACACTGTGGCATTAGCAGAGTTTAATCAAACTATTCAAAAGCAAAATTCAAATATCAAAGCACAAAATATTCATGATTATGAATTAAACAAGACCAATTGTGATGTTATATTTTTCTCTAAATCTTCTCCAACAGTCGAACAAAAACTCATCCGAGAATCACTAAATAAGTCAATTCTCTCATTTTCAACAAATAATGAAGATTGCGAGGTTGGAAGTGTTTTCTGTCTCTATAGCAATAAAGCAGGTATTACAAAATTTAAAGTCAATTTAGACAGTCTTGCAAAAACCAAAATCCACGTTGATCCTCGTGTATTACTTCTTGCACAGAAATGGAGTAATTCAGATGATTGATAAATTTTTTGGATTAACTTCACTCCAATCACTATTTAGAAGATCACAATTTTTAATTTTTGCGATTACTTTTTTGATCTGCACTTTAATTTTTGCAACGATTTCAATTTTTACGGTGAAATCATACGCCAATCAAAACTTAACCTTAGTGAGTCGCACAATTGCGGAACGCATTCAACCTGCTCTTGTTTTCCAAGATAAATACACTTTAGACAATATTTTACACGAGTACACACAACAACATTCAATTCGCCTTATCCAAGTATTGGATAGCAGTAAAGTTAAAATAACTGAAAGCAGTAAACTGATAGATCGCCATTCAGAACTTCAAACTTGGTTTGATGGATTATTTTTTTCTAAGCCGATTCAAATTGAAGTTACTCACAATGGACAATTGGTCGGTGAGCTTCATCTATTCGGCAGTTCTCAAGATATCATTTTATTCATTATCAAGATTTGCTTAGCCTTGATTTTAGGTATGCTTTTTATGATTTTCGCCTTATGGTGGTCGGTTAATGCAACCTATCGTCATATTATGAATTCTATATCACCAATTATTCATACAGCACAATTAGTGAGTCAACAAAAAGCATATAATCTCCGCTTTCCAAAAAATGATATTCAAGAATTTCATCATCTAAACTCAGTATTTAATCAACTATTAGAAGAAATTCAATCTTGGCACAATCAGTTACAGTCTGAAAATACTCAGCTTAATTATCAAGTACAACATGATGAATTAACACAATTACCAAACCGACATTACTTTTATAAAGTTTTGTGTAGCCTTTTCGATCAGCCTGATAAACTTGAAAATACTGTTTTGATTTTTATAGATAACAATAAATTTAAGTCTATTAACGATCAATATGGTCATTTAGTAGGGGATGAAGTGTTGAAAGAAATGACTAAACGATTAAAACAAAACACTCGTCAAAATGATTTTGTCGCAAGATTAAGCGGTGATGAATTTGCAATTATCCTAAGTCCTGTCAGTCAGGTGGATCACTTAATTTCGATCGCCGAAAATCTTATAAAATGTTCTGATGAGCCCTTAAAATATAACGGACAATCAATTCATTTTAGTTTTAGTCTTGGTATTGCTTTGGCTAAAGAAGCTCATAACCCAGAGGACTTAATTTCTCAAGCAGACCAACCGATGTACAAAGCGAAGAATCTAAAACATCATTGGCACATATTTCAACAATAGAGTTTTTACTGAGGATTAATACCTATGCTCAATCGTAGTTTCAAACTTTTTATCATGAGCATTCTTTGTATAGGATTAAGCGCATGCTTGGGTATGGGATCTTTAAGCTATAAACAAGTAAAAATGTTAAAACAACAAGGTTTCGTACTCACAGAGGAAGGTTGGAGTTTGGGACTACCCGAACGACTTCTTTTCGATTTCGATCAGGCTGAAATCTCTAAAAAAAATCGTGAACAGATTCAACATCTCGCAGCACAACTACAAAAATACAATTTAAAGAAAGTCCGTATCGTCGGTCATACCGATCTTATTGGCAATCCAGATTATAATTTTAAACTTTCTGAAAGCCGTGCCCGAAGCGTAAGCACTATTTTTATCGAAGAGGGTTTTAACCCTACTCATATCCAAACTATTGGTCGCGGTTCCACCCAACCTATTAATACTGCAAATACTGACGCTGCCCATGCAGAAAATAGACGCGTTGCTGTTATTATCGTGCCTTAAACATTCAACAAAAAAAGATCCTGATAGGATCTTTTTTTAACAGCAAAAATCAGACATAAAAAAACCGCTTAACGCGGTATATTTTATCTGACCATTTATAATGAAATAAATGGTCGGAGCAGTAGGATTCGAACCTACGACCCCCTGGTCCCAAACCAGGTGCACTACCAGGCTGTGCTATACTCCGATTACATCGGTTTGTGTTGGGGTGAATGACGGGATTCGAACCCGCGACAACCGGAATCACAATCCGGGGCTCTACCAACTGAGCTACATCCACCATCACAAAATTTGGTTCTATAAAATCAAGCGACCAATGGCGCGCCTGACAGGATTCGAACCTGTGACCATCCGCTTAGAAGGCGGATGCTCTATCCAACTGAGCTACAGGCGCATTACCCATGATTGCGAGATCATTGGAAAACCTTTGCCTTGAAGAATTGGTCGGAGCAGTAGGATTCGAACCTACGACCCCCTGGTCCCAAACCAGGTGCACTACCAGGCTGTGCTATACTCCGATTCATCTCAGCTTTTATACCGTTCAACTTATCGTTTGATGTATCGTTCGGTACGGTGTGCATTCTAGGCGTGACGCTGGATAACGTCAACACCTATCTTCAAAAAAAATCAAAAAAACACTTCAAATGTATATTTATCAAGCATTTTGACTAATATTAACGCTTTAATGACGCACTAAAGTTTAACATTCGATCTAATGGTAATTTAGCGCGCTCTGCTAAAGCGGGATCAACATGCACTTCCTGATCACCATGTCGTAAAACATGCAAAATGCCATCCAATTCATTCATTGCCATCCATGGACAGTGTGCACAAGAACGACAAGTCGCCCCCTCACCTGCCGTAGGAGCCTCAATCAAAGTCTTATTCGGCACCATTTGTTGCATCTTATAAAAAATACCGCGATCGGTCGCAACAATCATTGTTTCATGCGGTAGTTCTTTTGCAGCTTTAATCAATTGTGAGGTACTTCCTACTGCGTCAGCAACATCAATTACCGATTCTGGTGATTCAGGATGTACTAAAACTGCAGCATCAGGATAGATGGCTTTCATCTGAGCGATGCCACGTGCTCTAAATTCTTCATGTACGATACAAGAACCATCCCAGAGCAACATATCCGCTCCAGTTTTCTTTTGAATGTAACGTCCTAAATGCTGATCAGGTGCCCAAATAATTTTTTCACCTAAACTATCTAAATGCTCAACAATTTCGACAGCACAACTTGATGTTACCACCCAATCTGCACGTGCTTTTACCGCAGCTGAGGTATTTGCATAAACCACAACAGTATGATCAGGATGAGCATCACAGAACTTGGTAAACTCATCTACAGGACAACCTAGATCGAGTGAACAAGTTGCCTCTAAAGTAGGCATTAAAATGGTTTTGTTAGGTGATAAAATTTTAGAAGTTTCACCCATAAACTTCACACCAGCCACAACGAGTGTTGTCGCATCATGATCACGTCCAAAACGTGCCATTTCAAGTGAATCTGAAACACAACCACCAGTAAGCTCCGCAAGCTCCTGTACGACCGGATCACAATAATAATGAGCAACCAATACCGCATTACGCTTTTCCAATTCAGCCTGGATCTCAGCAAATTTTTGCTGCTTTAACTCTGGTGTTAAATCTTGATTGTTAGATTCACCAATCAGGTCTAAATGAGCTTGAACAATTGCTTTCGCATCATTTGCAATTAAATTGGTTGCATCATTCATTATTTGCATCTCTATCCATAGCGCTTATCAATATAAGCAATTACACACCGATTGGATTTGACCAATCATTAAAATTTGATAAATAAAAAGCCTCAACAGGGAGGCTTAATTTATTTAAGAACGATAATCTGCGTTGATCTTGACATAATCATATGACAAATCACAGGTGTAAACCGTATCTTTGGCAGAACCACGGCCCAAATCAACGCGGATAGTAATTTCTGATTGATTCATTACTTTAGCACCAGCCTCTTCTGTGTAATCTGCCGCTGCACCACCATCTTTACAGATCTGGACATCATCTAACCATACTTGGATTTTGTCGACATTTAAATCTGGGACACCAGCATAACCGATTGCAGCCAAGATACGCCCCCAGTTAGGGTCAGAAGCAAAGAACGCTGTTTTTACCAAAGGTGAATGTGCAATGCTGTAAGCGATGTCACAACACTCTTGCGTATTTGCACCACCTTCAACTGAAACAGTTATAAATTTGGTTGCACCTTCACCATCTCGAACGATCAACTGAGCCAAGCGCTTCATGACACGTGTAAGTACATCTAAAACAACAGAGTAACGAGCATCTTCTTTAGATGTAATTTCAGCACCACCTGCTTGACCAGTTGCTGCAAAAATACAAGAGTCGTTAGTAGATGTATCACCATCAATCGTGATGCGATTAAATGATTGTTCAACCGTGGTTTTTAATAGTTTTTGAACCAATTCACGAGCAATAGGCGCGTCTGTCGCTACGAAAGACAACATTGTTGCCATATTAGGACGGATCATTCCTGCACCTTTTGAAATCCCCGTCATTGTATAAACAACCCCGTCAATTTCAAATTGTTCAGAAGCACCCTTAGGTAAAGTATCCGTCGTCATAATACCTGATGCTGCCTGAGGCCATACATCATCTTCAAGACTCTCAAATGCTGGTTTTAACCCAGCAATCAAACGCTCCATGGGTAATTGTTCACCAATTACGCCTGTTGAGAATGGCAAAACCTCGTTCTCATTTACACCAGCAATTTTGGCAAATTCAGCACAAGTGTCCTTTGCATTTTTCATACCTGTAGGACCAGTACCTGCATTCGCATTGCCTGTATTAATTACAAGGTAACGTGGATTTGTTTGAGACAAATGCAGTTTTGAAATATGTACTGGCGCTGCGCAAAAAGCATTTTGGGTAAATACACCTGCAACTTGAGTGCCTTGTGCAAATTCAAATACAACCAAGTCACGTCGATTTGGGTAACGTACATACGCTTCTGCTGAGCCAATTCTTACACCCTTTACCACATGCATTTGTGGCATTGATACGTCACCCACCGCCATTTTTGATTGTCCGAATTAAAAAAAATGATGGCTAAGCTTATTAGAAATTAGAAAAAAAATCGAGTGAATAAGGCATTAGGGTTGATTGAAATGAATGATTTGAAATAAATCTCGATCCCTAAAAACAATAAAGCCAGTCAAAGACTGGCTTTAGTACGAAATTCTAAAATTAATTAGATACAGTTTGTTCTAATAAAGCTTGTTTTGCTTTTTCTTGACTTGAACTTGAAAGAGCTGGATTTGATGCAACAATACGATTTGCTGTAGCTGGTGTTGCTGGTGCTATTGCAGCTGTTTGAAGAATAATTGGTCGACCAGCCGTATTACCAAGTGTATAACGAATACCAGTGCGTGGACTTATCACCGTTGTGGAGTCATTTTTAACTTCAGTTTGTGCTTGAGTAACACCCGCAGCTGCTTGAACTTTCGCTAGAGGTACAGTTTTTGTATCAGTATTGGCAAATGCAAAAGCTGGTAAAGCAAAAACTGCAAATAAAGCCGGTTTTAGTATTTTTTTCATTGTCGCTTCCATATATTCAATCATGCAAAATTAAATAGCATTAACTGAGAAAATTGGCAATGCTTATTCACATGAACTGACCAAGCACTATAATAAAATAAAAAAAGCAGAACCTAAGTTCTGCTTCATGAAATTTAGATTTTACCGTGACACTGCTTGTATTTTAAACCAGAACCACATGGACAAGGTGCATTACGGCTTTGAGGTGGCGTAATCTCAACTTCATTCTGATCCAATTCTTGAGTATTAACTGTTTGCTCACCTGTTAAACCATCAACTTCAGCATGAGAAAGTGAAAGTTGCATCGCTTCAGCTTGAGCTTGCTGCTGTGCTTCCATTTCTGCCAACTCTTCAGGCGTTGGTAAACGTACTAATGAAAGATCTGTCACAACATCAGACTTAATGACAGCTAACATATTTACAAACAGATTGAATGCTTCTTTCTTATATTCCTGCTCAGGATTCTTTTGCGCATAACCGCGTAAATGAATACCTTGACGTAAATAATCCATCGCTGCTAAATGATCTTTCCAGTGGCGATCTAAAGAACTTAACATAAAGTTTCGTTCTAACACTGCTGCAGATTCAGCACCCATTTGTTCACGACGCGCACGATAGCGTTGTAAAACCTCATCAGTGATACGACGTGCTAATGCTTCTTCATCTAATCGACGATCTTGATCCAACCATTGCTGCACAGGAAGATCAATATTAAAGTCTGAGCGTAATGCAGATTCAAGACCTGGTACATCCCACTGATCATGAATTGATTCAGGTGGGATATACGTTTCAATCACCCCTTTCATCACTTCTTCATGCATTGACTCGATGTATTCTTGCAATGTACTTTCTGCCAGAATTTCATCACGCTGTGAGTATATAATTTTACGTTGTTCGTTATTTACATCATCATACTTCAACAGGTTCTTACGAATATCGAAGTTACGCGCTTCAACTTTACGTTGCGCATTTTCAATCGAACGAGACACCATTTTATGTTCAATGGCTTCATTTTCTTGCAGACCCATTGCACGCATCATTGCGACGACACGATCACCCGCAAAGATACGCATCAAATCATCTTCTAACGATAAGAAGAAACGCGAAACACCTGGATCACCTTGACGACCTGAACGACCACGTAATTGGTTATCAATACGACGAGATTCATGACGTTCAGAACCAATAATATGTAAACCACCAGAATTCAGCACCAGTTGGTTATTTTGTTCCCATTCTGCTTTTAAACGTGCTTCATCTTCAGGAGTTGGATTTTCAATTTTCGCCAGTTTCGCTTTCCAGTTACCACCGAGCAAGATATCCGTACCACGCCCTGCCATGTTGGTCGCAATAGTCACGGCACGTGGAGAGCCGGCTTGTGCAATAATATCCGCTTCACGCTCATGCTGTTTGGCATTCAGCACTTCGTGTGCGATACCCGCTTCTTTCAGTTTATCCGATAAGATTTCAGAAGCTTCAATTGTTGCCGTACCAATCAAAATCGGTGCAACACCAGCTTCATGAATTTTCTTAATTTCTTCAATAATCGCATTGTATTTACCATTACGATTCAAATAAATTAAGTCATTCAGATCTTTACGAATCATTGGACGATGGGTTGGAATCAACACCACATCTAAGCCATAAATTTCTTTCATTTCAGCAGCTTCAGTATCTGCTGTACCTGTCATACCTGAAAGTTTACGGTATAAACGGAAATAGTTTTGGAATGTGGTCGTTGCAAGCGTTTGGTTTTCAGGTTGAATTTCTAAACCTTCTTTCGCTTCTACCGCTTGATGCAAACCTTCAGACCAACGACGACCAGGCATCGTACGACCTGTATTTTCATCGACAATAATCACTTCACCGTCATGGACGATATAATGCACGTTACGATGATACAAGTAATGTGCACGAATAGAAGCTGTGACATGATGAACAAGATTTAAGTTGGCTGCAGAATATAGACTCTCACCTTCTGCCAATAATCCCATCGCAATAAGTTCACTTTCAATGGCTTCAAAACCAGCTTCTGTGATTTCGACTGAACGTTGCTTTTCATCGATCCAGAAGTGCCCACCATCTGCAACTTTTTCTTCTTTTTGAGCATGTAACTTTGGCGGAATCGCATTCATTGCCGCGTACAGTTGTGAGGAATCTTCGCTTTGACCCGAAATAATAAGTGGAGTACGTGCTTCGTCAATTAAGATTGAGTCAACCTCATCGATAATCGCATAAGCAAGACCACGTTGTTTTTTCTCGGCTAACGAGAACACCATATTGTCACGAAGATAGTCGAAACCAAATTCGTTGTTTGTACCGTAGGTAATGTCTGCTCGATAAGCTTCTGCTTTTTCGACAGGATTCTGCATGGAGTAAATCACCCCAACAGATAATCCCAAAAATTCATAAAGTGGACGGTTTAACTCAGCATCACGTTGCGCCAGATAATCATTGACAGTAATAACGTGAACACCTTGTTCACTAATTGCATTTAAATATACAGCCAAAGTACCCATTAGGGTTTTACCTTCACCTGTACGCATTTCTGCAATTTTACCTTCATGTAGGGTAATACCACCAATCAACTGTACGTCATAATGACGCATACCCATAATACGCTTACCAGCTTCACGACATACTGCGAAAGCTTCTGGTAACAAGCGATCAAGACTTTCGCCGTTTTTATAACGTTGTTTGAATTCTTCTGTTTTTGCAGATAAGTCTGCATCACTTAACACAGATATCGTCGGCTCGAGCGCATTGATCTTCTCGACAATTTTGCGCATACGCTTCAATTCGCGCTCGTTTTTAGTACCGAAGATTCCTCCGATCAGACTTGCCAACATATAGACTCTCTAAAACTTACTTATCAAAATGATTTTTCTCAAACGTTATTATGGTGCTAGAAATTTGAAGTACAAGGGTTTTAAACAAATGCAATCAAAAAATTTCTGGATTATTTTCCATGACGCATGAGCAACGGCGAGTTAATGTAGCAAATTTGATCAGAAATATATATCGTTCAAATTCAAATTTACGAACGTTTATTTGCCTTCAGACATTCAAATAAATCTGTTTTTTTCATAACCAAATAAAAAAACACTATTTTTAATTATAAAGAGTTTCCGCCATATTAATTTCAGCACATTAAGGTTTTGATAAGAATAGAGGTATATATGGCATTACGTTTAGGTGACACCGCTCCAGACTTTGAACAGCAATCAAGTGAAGGAGTAATTAATTTTTATGATTTTCTAGGAGATCATTGGGGAGTTTTATTTTCACACCCTGCCGACTATACTCCCGTATGTACGACGGAATTAGGTTTTACAGCAAAACTAAAAGACGAGTTTGAAAAACGTAATGTTAAAGCGATTGCTCTCTCTGTAGATGATGTTGAATCACATCATGGTTGGATTAAAGATATCAATGAAACTCAGTCTACCACGGTGAACTTCCCAATCATTGCTGATCAGGATCGTAAAGTTTCGACTTTATATGATTTCATCCATCCCAATGCCAACGAGACCCTAACGGTCCGATCTCTTGTGATCATTGATCCAAATAAAAAAGTACGCTTGATTATTACTTATCCAGCGTCAACTGGTCGCAATTTCCATGAAATTTTACGTGTTATAGATTCATTACAGTTAACAGATAACTATAAAGTGGCAACCCCTGCAAACTGGCAACATGGTGAAGATGTTGTGATTGTTCCGTCTATTAAAGACGAAAATGAAATTCAACAACGCTTCCCTAAAGGGTACAAGGCAGTGACACCTTATCTACGTTTAACACCTCAACCTGATCTTGATTAATTTTGACGAACCATCAAGTTTCAGCGTTCAGCCTATCCTCAGATAGGCTTTTTTTGATTATGGCTTATAATCTTTAACATATTGATTTAAAAAGGATTCAAATTATAGTTTGAATCCTTTTTTCTAAAACAAAGCAAGAAACTATTGACGCTTATCCAGTGGTACCCAATCAATCACCCATGCTGATTTCATATTTAAACTTGCATCACTGTTAATTTTCTTACGTAACGCATCTGCCGAATCACGATCTTTAGATGGACCAACCATAATTCGAATACCTTTCGACGTTGGACTCTTCGTTACCTTATATCCTTTGGCACGAAGCTTAGCCGCAAGCGCATCTGCATTCGCCTCATTCGCAGCCAATGCCACTTGAACCATCCATTGACGATCTCCATTTTCCAGCAGATCACGAGCTTTTTCTGCCTCAGCTTTTTTCTTCGCTTCTTCAGCAGCTTTGCGTTTTTTCTCTTCTGCAGCTTTTTTATCAGCTTCAGCTTTCTTCTTCGCTTCTTCTGCTTTACGTTTTTCCTCAGCAGCTTTTTGCTCTGCTGCTTTCTTTTCAGCTGCACGTTTTTCTGCTTCGGCTTTACGCTTTTGTTCTTCTGAGAATTTCGCCTGTTGTTCTTTTTGCTCAGCTAAACGCTTCTGTTCAGCTATGCGTTTTTCTTCAGCCAAACGCTTTTTCTTTTCAGCTTCATCCTCAACCAATTCAGGAGGAATATTGTCTGAACTTTGCTGAGCAGCGTTTCGACGAGCATTCATTGCAGCATATTCTTCAGCAGCGCGACGTGCGGCTTCAGCTTCGGCCTCTTGTTGCATTCTTAAATATTCAGCAGCACGCGCCTCTTGCTCTGCCACAGCTTTCTCACGAGCACGTCGTTGCTCTTCAAGTAAACGCTTTTCAGTTTCCACATCAACTGTGAGAGGTTGAAGTTGTACTGCTTCAGGTTCATTCTTTTTTTGTTGAACAGCTTCAACCGGTTGTTCAACATTATTTTGGTGGATCTCTTCTTTGCCTTTTAGAAGTAATGCTGCCAATAAAACACCACCACCCAATAAAACAACACCACCCATCCAGCGTTGTTTGTTATTCATTGACATTCTCTAAATACTCCCAGACCGCTTCTAAGGTATGAAACGAACCACACACCAAAATCAGCTGATTATTTTTTGTTTCTTCAAGTGCTGATTTAAATGCGACCTGTACATTTGAATACTGTTGTACTGTCTCACCTTGAAGCGCTGACTTTAATTGTTTTAATGGTGCTGCACGAGGCACATCCATCGGCGCAATTTTCCACATAAATACCGTGTTTTTCAATAAATTAACGACTGAATCTATATCTTTATCCGCTAACATCGAAAACACAGCGATAACTTCTGTGTACTGTTTATTGTATTCTAAATAATTTCGCAATTGCTTTAACAAAAATTCTACACCATGCGGATTATGTCCCGCATCGAAAATCACTGTTTTTCCTGCGATTTCCCTTATTTCAAATCGACCTGGTAAATGTGCTTGAATAATGCCCTGCTCTAGTGCAGTTTGAGAAATTTTCAATCCACTGACCAATAATGCAGCTACGGCAGTAGAAACATTATCTAGGGCCAACTGACCACATGGTAATTTTAAGGTCAGTGCTGAACTTGAAAATGTCCAAGTTTTACCATCACCATTTGCTTGATAAAAATAATCCTGATTTAGACATGACAGCGTCGCATTACATGCAATGACTTTATCCTGAATTGATGTTGGAAGTATTTGTTGCCCACCAAAAATGACTGGAATATCTGGACGAATAATACCCGCTTTCTCAAAAGCAATTTTTTCAATGGTGTCACCCAGCCAATCTGTGTGATCCAATCCAATATTGGTAATGACCGCAACATTTGGATTAACGACATTCACAACATCCAAACGTCCCCCAAGTCCAACTTCCAATACCCAAACATCACATTTCTGTTGTTTGAAGATGACAAAAGCTGCAAGGGTTGTTGCTTCAAAAAAAGATAAACTTAAATCACATTCACGTCGTGCTTGATCAACTTGAACAAATGCTTCGATCAGAAGCTCATCTGAAACTTCCTGACCTGCGAGTTTTACACGCTCATTGAAACGATAGATATGCGGAGATTGATACAAACCGACTTGATATCCTTGAGCATTCAGAATAGAAGCTAAGGTTGTGGTTGTTGAACCCTTACCATTCGTACCAGCGACAGTAATGACTTTCGCTTGCGGGTGTGTAACGCCCAATTTTTCAGCCACAGGAATGACGCGTTCAAGCCCTAAATCAATTCCTGTAACGTGAACATGGCTCCAATAATCGAGCCATGTTTGTAAATTATCTGTACTGAGTGGAGCAGTGAGGTTCAAGGCAAATTCATCAATTTCGCTACGATACGATAAACTGTATCACGTAATGCGTGACGATGAACAATTTGATCGACTACACCATGATCAAGCAAGAATTCAGCACGTTGAAACGGCTCTTCTAACTTTTCGCGTACAGTCTGTTCAATGACACGTTTACCAGCGAAACCAATCATTGCTTTAGGCTCAGCAATATGCACATCACCCAACATGGCTAAAGATGCGGTCACACCACCATATACTGGATGAGTTAATACAACAATGTACGGAATACGAGCATCTTTCATTTTTTGAATCGCAGCTGACGTACGTGCCATTTGCATTAAAGATAACATTCCTTCTTGCATACGAGCACCACCAGAGGCAGCAAAACAAATCATTGGCTGTTTGGTTTCAATCGCACGCTCTGCTGCTTGTACAAATCGATCACCAACTACAGTTCCCATCGAACCGCCCATGAAATCAAATTCAAATGCACAAGCGATTAATGATAAACCTTTGATTTGTCCTTCCATCACCACGAGTGCTTCAGTTTCGCCAGTTTTCTCTTGTGCTTCTTTCATACGCACAGGATAAGCTTTACTATCCACAAACTTGAGTGGGTCTTTTGCAACAAACTCTTGACCTAATTCTTTTGCGGTTTGATCAAAGAACCAATTTAAGCGGTCACGTGCTTTCATTTTTAAATGCTCATCACATTGAGGACAAACATAAGCATTGAAAGACATCGCCGTACGAGTCACCAGAGCATGACATTCTGGACATTCAATCGTAGGCTCAGTAAACGTCGCTTTTAACGATTGCTGTTGATCAGGGATTTGAATACCTGGTACTAAACGATCTGTCCAAGGTGTTGCAGGTGCTAAAGTTTTCCCTGATTTAACTTCTTGATTCATACTAACTCATCGAGCGCTGCTCGAAGCTCCTTGACTTTATTGACCGCCTGTTCAACTGCTTGATCAGGAGTTGTCTGTGCAAATGGTTTAACAAAAGCACTACCAACAATGACCGCATCCGCTGCGCTTCCGATTGCTTTTGCAGAGGCTGCATCACTAATACCAAAACCTACACCAACAGGTACATCCGTCATCGACTTGATTTTTTCGATGCGTTGAGCAGCTTCATTCACATCTAAAGTCGCTGCACCTGTTACACCCTTCAAAGACACGTAATAAATAAAACCACTCGCTTGATTAGCGACATGTTGAATACGTTGATCTGTAGATGTTGGCGCCAACAAGAAGATCTGATCCATATCAAACTTTTTCAAGACAACATCGAGCGCTTGTGCTTCTTCAGGTGGTAAGTCCACCAACAGAATACCGTCCACACCACAGTCATGAGCAGTTGATACAAATTTTTCATATCCAATGACTTCTACAGGATTCAAATAACCCATCAACACCACTGGTGTATCTGTGTCTTTTTCACGGAATTGCTTGACCATTTCCAATGCATCCAATGTATTTGTACCGGCTGCCAATGCACGCTCAGCCGCAAGTGCAATCACTGGACCATCGGCCATTGGATCTGAAAATGGTAAGCCAAGTTCAATTACATCCACACCTGCTTCCACCATTTGATGTAACAAAGGAACCGTTACGTGTGGATGAGGGTCACCTGCCATGACATAAGAAACTAGAGCCTTACGCTGTTGAGATTTAAGCTGTGCAAATCGTGTGGCTAAACGTGACATAGGGATGTACTTTCCTTGAATTGTATAGAATTGAGGAGTTGGTTTTGTAAAATACAAGACGGCCCATTGTAACGCTATTTTTTACTCATTGAACAGAGTGTGATGAAAAGCACCAAACACTCTTTTCAGTTAAGTATTCCAAGTGCATATTTATCAATGTTTTGATTTTTTTAACAATGATCAAAAAGCTCGATTTTTTCTGTTTTTTCTAAATCATGAATATTTATATGAACTTATGTTTATTGATTAAAAATGTTTAAAAACAAATAGCTTAGCACTTACATTTTAACTTTTCTGAATTAGCCAAAGCTGTTCTATACTATACATGCTTACTCTTTTATTTCTTATGTTATGACCACAATCTCCCCAGGCAAAGCTTCTTCGCGAGCGCTTGCCCTTCTACCGCTTATTGTGTTTTTAGCCATTTTTTTGGGCAGCGGTATTTATCACACTCTGATTGGCACTGAGTTTGCCTTCTACCAAATTAAAGCACCCATTGCTGCTATCCCTGCCCTCATTCTTGCGGTATTACTTTATCGTGGCAAATTAAATACAGGTATAGATGAGTTTCTCCGTGGGGCAAGCCATCCTAATCTTATTTTAATGTTTATGGTCTTTATGCTGGCAGGTGCTTTTGCCAGTATTAGTAGTGCCATTGGTAGTGTTGATGCAACAGTACAATTAGGTTTATCTCTCATTCCTTCGGCTTTTGTCCTGCCAATGCTCTTTGTTATTTCAGCGTTTATTGCTACTGCGATGGGCACCTCGATGGGTACTATCGCTGCTTGTGCGCCGATCGCATTTGGCTTCACTCAAGTCACCGATATAAATCCTGTTGTTGCGATTGGTGCTGTGGTTGGAGGAGCCATGTTTGGTGATAACTTGTCAATGATTTCAGATACCACTATCGCCGCAACTCGTAGTCAACGTGTAGAACTAAAAGATAAATTTAAAGTCAATGTATGGATTGCAGTACCAGCAGCACTTTTCACGATTTTGATTTATTTTGTGATGAGTCGTGATACGCAACAAGTTTCTTTCAATGACTATAATTTTTGGCTGATTTTGCCTTATTTAGCTGTATTTGCTTTGGCTTTTACCCGATTACATGTGTTGGCTGTACTTATGCTGGGCATTGTTATGTCTGGACTCGTCGGTCTGATTCAAGCCCCCGACTTTAACCTACTTAAATTAAATATTGCGATTTACGATGGCTTTTTGGGCATGTTTGAAGTCGCATTGCTTTCAATGTTACTCGGTGGTATTTCTGCCCTTATGCGAAAAGAAGGTGGCTTAGAGTGGCTAATACAACGCATTTATCAACTTACGCGTTTATTCAAAGTGGGAACGCAAAGAGCTGGTGAAATCGGAATCTGCCTTCTGGTAATCTTGTCTAATTTCTTTGTGGCAAATAATACGGTTGCCATTATTCTATCTGGCGATATGGCACGTGAAGTTGCTAAAGAATATGGTGTTGACCCAAAACGCTCGGCTGCTTTGTTGGATATTTTTTCTTGTGTTGTTCAAGGCTTAATTCCGTTTGGCGCACAATTATTATTGGCATGTTCAATTGCAAAATTATCGCCAATGGAAATGATCCAAAACGTTTATTACTGCTGGATCTTAGCGGTGATTGCTATACTCTCCATTGCTTTTAGATATCCCAAAATACAGATGAATCAATTTTAGACTGGCATAAAAGTGAAGTCTTTAAAGGTAAGCTACATGCTTACCTTTTTTATTTCCATAATCTAACTTAGATTATGGTGGTGAGTTGGTCGTTGTTTAAGTTGTTTTTTAAACTGCAACAGCGTTATTCCATTATACATTTTAAATGCTCTAGCAAGCGCAGACTGATCTGAGTAACCGAGTTGCACTGCGATATCCGTTAACTCTAGCCCCTGATTTAATAGGCGCTCACATTGTGACATCCGCTCTTGCTCAAGTATGCGTTTAAATGATGTTCCGCGATCTTTTAATTGTCGTTGCAAAGTCCTCACCGACAAACATAATTCTGTCGCAATATCTTCAATCTTTGGCGCTTCGTGACGAATACGCAAATACTCAGCAATAATTAAGTGGAGTTGCCGATCAAGACTCGATTGCACGGGTTTTGATGCAATCGCCTCTTCCGCTTGTTGAACCAACAATTGCATAAGTGAAGGATCTGCTTGTTGGGGTTTTAGCTGCAACCCCTGAGTGCGAATTTGAAACTGATATTCAACTTGGCTGAACTCTACCTGACAACCATAGAACTTTTGATATTCATACAATGGTGCGATAGCTTCATGCGCCATGATCACTTTATACAGTGGAAAGGTATCATGCACTAATATTTGCTTTGCCAATGAAACCATCATGGCATTCGTCAGCTCATTGATAAAATTATAGTCATCACAAATAAACGGCCAGCTTAAAATCAGTATTTCACCGTTCTGGTGAATCTGCATGGGTGTAATCTCTTCACCATCAATCACCAAGCGGCTAAATCTTAAAATATAGTTCAGTGCTTCCGCCACCGTCTCACTTCGTGTCGCCATATATCCAAGCACACCAAAATGCTCAGGTTTCACATATTGAGCCATTTCAAAAATATAATTGGCGCGATTCAAATAAACCTGCGTGAGAGAGTTAAGTTTTAAGAAAAAAGAATATGATGATTGCATGGCAATCGGTGCTGCCAAAATTTTATTCAGCGTATCAACATCCTGATTTAACGCAGTCTTTATCTCTTTATCGAGCTGTTTCACTTGAATAAATGTTTGCCATAAATGGAAATATCCATTGGGTATTTGAATATCTTTCACGATGCACTATTCCTTTAGGCAAAATTGACTTTATTCATTTTCATTTGTCGTAAAATGTATAAAAAATGGCAAGTACTGTCAAAACAATCAGACCAATGCCATACATACTTAAACGATCTAAAGCGGATGAATGAAAATAAGATGAACGCATTGGTAAAATATCAGGTTGATCCTGTCGTACGCACGAATCTCAATTTCAAGCTCTCAGAAATTCCTCGTTTTTGGTTTGGTGGAGATCCATTCAAAACCCGTATGTTTGATGCATTGAGTCTAACTTTCCCAGACGGAGAGCGCTACTTCATTGAATCAGTTCGATTATTTAGAGATAAAATCAAAGACCCTGAATTACAAAAACGCGTCGCAGATTTTATTCGACAAGAAGCACAGCATGGAATTGCGCATGACAAGATGAATCAGGTCATGAAAGATCAAGGTATGCCTGTCGATCAATTTATTAAGGTTCTTAACAAAATTTTTAAATTCGAACTGACACGTCGTTCACCTCAATATAATATTGCCATGACTGCTGCAGCCGAACACTTAACTGCATTAATGGCTGATACTTTTTATAGTCAAAAAGCAACCCTTGAAGATGCTCACCCCTATGTGCGCGCGCTTTTAGCATGGCATGCTATCGAAGAGATGGAGCATCGTGATGTGGCTTTTGATGTCATGAAACAAGTCGGTGATGTTCCAGAACTTACTCGACAATTTGCTTTGGCATTTACAACTTTCATGATGCTTGGATTTACAACTTATCGTGCCAATATCATGTTGAAGTATGACGGATTTAGTCGTTTAGACCGTTTCAAAATGACCGTCAAAGGACTTCCATGGTTTATCGGTCGAAATGGCATGTTAACGAGAATGAAAGGTCCATACCTAGATTGGTTTAAAAAAGACTTCCATCCAAGCCAACATCCTGTGATTGCCCAATATGATGTATGGGTAAAAACATTAGCCGAGACCAATGATCCAATTCAAGCTGGTGAAGCATTCTGGCAAGCAGCTCGATAGTATTTCTATTACTGGCTAAATCATTTTTATTCGGATGATTTAGCCAACATTACTTACAGTTTTAATCTCCTTCTCTCTTCTTTTGTCCTGTAGAGATAATGACCTTAATGTGATTTTTTTACATACTTGTTCTTTCTGCATAAGTGATAAAAATAAAATGAATGCAATTACCACATACCATCCAGTGATTCGTAAGCACCTTGATTTCCGACTCAACGAAGTACCACGATTTTGGTTTAACAACGATCCTTTTAAAACACGTGTATTTGATGCTTTGAGTTTGACATTTCCAGATGGAGAACGATATTTCATACAGTGTGTCCGACTATTTCAACCGCATATTAAAGATCCTGTCTTAGCCAAACGTGTGAAAGACTTTATTCAACAAGAAGCGCAACACGGTATTGCCCATGACAAAATGAATAAAATTTTAATTGAGCAAGGTATGCCGATTGAAAAATATATTCATCAAGTCAATCAACGTTTCAAACATGCGTTAAAAAGGTATCCTGATCGTTTTAATATTGCGATCACCGCTTCATGCGAACACTTAACCGCTTTAATGGCAACGACATTTTTCAGTCATAAAAGTACGATGGCCCATGCACATCCTTTTGTCCGGGGTTTATTTGCATGGCATAGTATTGAAGAAATGGAACATCGCGATGTTGCTTATGATGTTATGATCGAGGTAGCGCAGACTTCAAACCTTACACGTTATACCGCCTTGGTTTTAGTTACGCTTATGATGTTTGGATTTACCATGCAAAGAACACATGGACTTCTCAAACAAGATGGTTTTACTCGAATTGAAAGGTTAAAAATGTTTGCTCAAGGCTTGAAATGGTTGCTTGGAAAAGATGGCATTTTAACGGCAAAAAAACGAGAATATTTAGACTGGTTTAAAGCTGATTTTCACCCAAATCAACACCCTATTATTCATCAATACCAAGTTTGGGTTGATACGCTCGCTGAAACTCAAGATCCACTTCAAGCAGGTGCAGCTTTTTGGGAAGCTGCGATATAAAAAAGAATGTAAAAAAAGTCCGATCAATCGGACTTTTTTGTTGTTATGACGCCGTTACCATTTAGCGTAATGTTGCTCTAATAGTCCATACTCTTGATTAAGCTCAATATGCTGACCATCATCTGAAATAATAAAACCCGTAATTTTAGATTGCCACTGACTGAACTGGCTGCCTACCATTCTAAGATTAAGATTTTCATAACGGCGCCAGCCTGTTTCAATGGTCAATTGTAATTTGTCATCCATAGATCGTATGGTCCACATCTGATCATTTTGCATTTCAAAAAGAACATCCGTCAACGCATAAAGGCGTCCATTAATCCACAAACAGTTTTCATTGCCAAAGCTTTCATTCACGCCAGAGGCAAGATTCAAACCCACACGGTTTCCTTGCGCATCCCAAAAATTAGAAGATAGCCAAAACCAAGCCGTTTCAGGTCTTAGAAAACCGCAAGTATCATCAAGCGAAGCAAAAGTTCGTGAGTTAAATTCAATTTTTTCTTTTTGTTTATTAATGAAATACCCTTCAACGGCCAATGTAGTTAGTTTCTGAGTATAGGTCCAACCATTTATACCAGTAGGACTGCACATCGACAAAGGATCTGTTCCAGCACAAAAGATTCGTGCAGACAGTTTTTCTTCACCATGTTTGATCACTTTGATATAACGAACACCATTGGCATGTTGGATATCGAGTTGGATTTTTCCATGTTGAAAATGGCTATGATTAAATAGTGGCTGTTCATCTAAAACCGTACTGTGTGCCAATACATTAATCGCATTCCACTCGACGACTTGTCCGGTGTTATGGTCATAAATATAGATGAAACCATGTCCCGCCCAAGCGATATCGACGATAGCCATCCCAATGCTGTAATGCTCATGTTGGATACTACAAAACTTAAATTTCTTATATTTAAGTTTTTTTCTCCATCCTTTGAGCACTTTGCCATATGGCGTTTTATAAATATATTTTGAGACAGAAATTGCACTTGGCAATTCTGTAAAACGCCCATAGCGCGGTTGACCATTTACTTGAATTAAATCCATTGGGACTCAGCCTAATTTCATTCCATGACAATTATAGACTTTAGTCTAAAGTATTTCATTTATTGTATGAAAACATAGATTAAAGAACCGATACAAATCGGTTCTTTTTTTTCATATATTCAATACTTTGACTACCAGTTCCCTTCACCCAGTGTTTGGCCAATATAATGATATTGTGCCTTGGATCTTGAAAATTTAATTGGGCAAGCCAACTGTTTTTCTACCTCATTTGCATCTTTCCTTAGAGGTACATCCACTGTCCAAGCACGTTGTTGAGCCAAATCTGACGTCAGAGCTTCGTCTAGATTTAACACAGGTTCTACACATACGTCTAATTCAGAAAATGTTTTACGCCATACATCAAAACTTTTTTCCTTGATTTTATCAGCGATGGCAGTCTTGACTGCTTTTCGATCTTCAACATCAAATGAAGTTCCTTTTTCCAATAAGATAGGCAGTTCTAATACAGTTGCCAGACCTGTCATAAATTGAGGTTCTAAACTTCCAATTGAGATATAGCGCCCGTCTTGCGTTTGATAATAGTCATAAAATGTTCCCCCGTTCAGATGTTCATTTTCAGGGTACTGATTCTGCCCACCTGCAAGTACAGCTGCCGCGGCCATATTGTTTAAAGTCACCGCACAATCCGTCATAGAGATATCAATATATTGACCTAAACCACTTCGTTGCCTTTCGATCACGGCTGTTAAAATGCCGATCACTGCGTGTAAAGAACCGCCTGCGACATCTGCAATTTGAATCCCCATTGGTGGTGGTCCATTTTCCTGTCGACCTGAATGTCCAGCAATCCCTGAAAGCGAAACATAATTAATGTCATGTCCCGCTTTATCTTTATAAGGACCTGTTTGCCCATATCCTGTTATTGAACAATAAATCAGACGTGGGTTTATTTCAGATAAAGTTTGATAGTCGAGTCCTAAACGTCGCATCACTTCAGGACGGAACTGCTCAATGACGATATCGTATTCTGAAATTTTTGATTTAATGAGTTCAATACTCTGACTATCTTTTAAATCTAGGGCAATCGACTGCTTGTTACGATTCAAATAACTGTGCGCCGTGGCTTGACCATTTGCATAAGGTGGCAACATTCTGACAAGGTCTGGTCGATTTGGTGACTCTATATGGACCACCTCTGCCCCTAGATCTGCTAAGTACAAGGTCGCAAAGGGTCCGGGTAATAATGTGGAAAAATCTAAAACTTTCAATCCCTTTAATGCAGCTGTCATTGTTATTTTCACCAAGAATATGTTGATTTTTCACCCATAATAGAAATATAAAACAAGATTAACAATGTCATGTTCAGCCATTTACCTTGATCATTTCGGCAATTTATGATGTAAAAGAGCAATTACTCTAGTGATAATTGCCAATTAAATTATTTTTTGTGTCATTTAGGTCAAGTAGCAGTGAACATCAAAGAGACTGAAGGATTTAACATGAGTCGCGATACGATAAGTATCCATTTTGTGAATGCAGCCCTGACTGGGGTAAAACGTCTAGGGATGGATGTTGACACTTTACTTTCACATGTCGGCATTGAAGCTGAACTACTCCGCCAACCTAAAGCACGTATTTCTCCTGAGCAGTACACACGCTTTGTTAAAATGCTGTGGATGGTCACCCAAGATGAACACGTTGGTTTTGATATCCAGCCACGTCGCTTAGGGACCTTTGCGATCATGTGTCAATTGATCATACATGCCAAAACTTTAGGTGATGCGCTTGAGTTATCATCACAGTTCTACAAGTTATTTGGTGATGAGTGGTCTGTGACTTTAGAGCGCGATAAGCATGAAGCACGCTTAGTTCCACTCATTCCAAAAACAATGGATCCTGACCATTTCATTACTGAAAGTATGCTCATGATCTGGCATGGTTTGGCATCGTGGCTCATTGAGCGTCGTATCCCGTTAGAGCGTGTACATTTTTCATATCCACGCCCACAACATGCAGATGAATATGATGCGTTATTTTTTGCGCCAGTAATCCAATTTGATTCAGCTCGTACTGAAATCACATTTGCTGCAGACTACTTAGATCTTCCAATTCGCCAAGATGAAAACACCTTGGAAGAGTTTCTAAAAGGTGCTCCAGCGAAACTGTTGGTGAAATTCAAAAATACCAATTCGCTCACATCACGTATTCGTGAAGTATTGAAGAGCCAAATTGGTGAAGAAATGCCAACATTAAATGATGTTGCAGCCATGCTTTATTTATCACCACAGACGCTTCGCCGTCGCTTAGCTGCTGAAGGTAAGAGCTATCAAGGTGTAAAAGATGCCTTACGTCGAGACGCTGCAATTCACTTACTGTTAAACCCATCTTTAACTTTAGAAGATGTGGCACAACAAGTCGGCTTTAGTGAAACCAGTACCTTCCACCGAGCATTTAAAAAGTGGACAGGGGTAACACCAGGACTGTATCGTCAATTACATGGTTATCATTAATTTATTCAAACATAAAAAAGTCTGACATTGTTCAGGCTTTTTTTTACATATGGATTTAAGTGCTTATTTAACAAAAATATTCAAGTTGAAATTAAAATATTCGTAATATTTAAAGGAATAATAAGATGACACTTACTGCAATCTTAATCTCAATTTTGATTGGAATAGCAATTTATTTTTACAGTGTAAAATCGCACAGCTCTCGACCTCAAGCTGATATACAGTACACTTATAATATTGTCGGAGAAAATGCATATCAAAAAAATTTACTTAAAATAGCTGGTCAAAAAAAAGCTGTATCTAAATTTCATGAATGTACTGCTCATGTTCTGTCAGAACCATTTAACCAATACGATCCAAATGCAATCAAAGTTGAAATCAACGGATTAACAGTTGGCTATTTAAGTAAATTAGAAGCTGAAAAGCTGAAAGGGCAGATTATCAATAAAAAAGTGCCCGCTGTAATTAACGGTGGTTGGTATGTTGATAAAGATGATGAAGGTTCTTATGGTGTAAAGCTTGCCATATCAAGCGCCAAAGATTTGATATAGCAAAATTATAATCAAAGCATTCGCAATACAAATTTTTTTTAATTCGTCAAAAACTTTCATTTCACAATTTAAAACACTTAATTTTTCAGTGACCAAAAATATCAAACGACTCATCCGTTCTCGTCATTGCACAATCACATAGATCATCTACACTCAAAACACCATAACAATTTCAACCTATAAAAAAGGAACTATTATGAGCGAGGCTTACATCATTGATGCCATTCGCACACCACGCGGAAAAGGAAAAAAAGATGGTTCTTTACATGAAGTAAAACCAATCACATTACTCACAACGCTGTTAAATGAACTTCAAACTCGCCATCAACTCGATACTTCTAAAGTCGATGACATCGTGCTGGGTTGTGTAACTCCAATTGGTGATCAAGGCGGTGATATCGCTAAAACTGCTGCAATTGCTGCAG
The DNA here is from genome assembly GCF_056779975.1 of Acinetobacter sp. ANC_7511. Taxonomy (NCBI): domain Bacteria; kingdom Pseudomonadati; phylum Pseudomonadota; class Gammaproteobacteria; order Moraxellales; family Moraxellaceae; genus Acinetobacter; species Acinetobacter sp. ANC_7511. Next base: position 31,703 of record NZ_JBWYIY010000019.1, on the reverse strand, counting down.
GCTGGAATGATGATGTAGCAGGCGTTCAAATCAACCGTTTTTGTGCTTCAGGACTAGAAGCTGTCAATCTTGCTGCACAGAAAGTTCGTTCAGGCTGGGAAGATGTTGTCGTTGCAGGTGGTGTAGAGTCAATGTCGCGTATTCCAATGGGCTCCGATGGCGGGCCATGGGCACTCGATCCAGAAACAAACCTGAAATCTACCTTTGTTCCACAAGGGATTGGTGCTGATTTAATCGCAACTTTAGATGGATACTCTCGTGCTGATGTAGATGCTTTTGCTGCAGATTCCCAAAAGAAAGCAGCAGCGGCTCAAGCGAATGGTTACTTCAATAAATCAGTTGTACCAGTAAAAGATAAAGCTGGCGTTGTCGTTTTAGATAAAGACGAGTTCATCAAACCAACGACTACCGTTGAAGGCTTAGCCAAATTAAATCCAAGCTTTGAAATGATGGGTGGTATGGGATTTGATGCAGTCGCATTACAAAAATATCCAGAAGCTCAGAAGATTAATCACGTTCACCATGCAGGAAACTCTTCAGGCATTGTAGACGGCGCTGCTGTTGTTCTACTTGCATCTGAAAAAGCGGTTCAAGAACAAGGCTTAAAACCACGTGCCAAAGTATTAGCAACTGCGCTTGTCGGAACTGATCCAACAATCATGTTAACTGGTCCAGCACCTGCGGCACGTAAAGCTTTGGAAAAAGCTGGCTTAACCATTGATGATATCGATTTATTTGAAGTGAACGAGGCGTTTGCGGCTGTAGTAATGCGCTTTATTAATGAACTCAATGTCGATCCTGCAAAAGTCAATGTAAATGGTGGTGCAATTGCAATGGGTCATCCACTCGGTGCGACAGGTGCCATGATTTTAGGTACGTTGCTCGATGAACTTGAGCGTCAAGGTAAAAAACGTGGCTTGGCTACACTGTGTGTAGGTGGTGGTATGGGTATCGCAACGATCATTGAATTGGTATAAGGAGAAGAATAATGAGTGCAATTCAATTTGAAAAAAATGCTGATGGCATTGTTATTCTCACCTTAGACTCACCTAATCAGTCTGCCAATACCATGAATGCAGATTTCCGAGTTGCTTTGGAAGAGACTGTAGCAAAACTGAAAGCCGAATCTGGCATTACAGGTATCATTTTTAAATCTGCAAAGAAAACCTTTTTTGCAGGCGGTGATTTGGATGAGTTGATTCAAGCTCAACCAGAACACGCCACTGAATTCTTTGGCATGATCCAAAAAATGAAAGCGGAATTCCGCTATATTGAAACCTTGGGTGTACCAGTTGTTGCTGCATTAAATGGAACAGCTCTCGGTGGTGGTTGGGAAATCGCACTAGGCTGTCATGCTCGTATTGCATTAAATGATCCTAAAGCGAAATTTGGTCTACCTGAGGTTACCTTAGGATTGTTACCAGGTGGCGGTGGTATCGTGCGTATGGTACGACTGCTCGGCTTGCAGAATGCTTTTCCTTTCCTGATGGAAGGTAAACAATTTGGTGTAGAAAAAGCAAAATCTTTAGGCTTAATTCAAGATACGGCTGATTCTGAACAAGAGCTCATAGATAAAGCGATTGCTTGGGTTAAAGCAAATCCAAAATCTCAACAACCATTCGATGTTAAAGGATACAAAATTCCAGGTGGTACGCCATCATCACCTCAAGTGGCTCAAGTCCTTGCGATTGCACCAGCAATGTTGCGTGACAAAACAAAAGGTTGCTATCCAGCCCCTGAAGCCATTATGGCTGCTGCCGTTGAAGGTGCTCAGGTAGATGTTGATACTGCGTTAACTATTGAGTCTCGCTATTTTACGTATCTAGCAACTGGTCAAGTTGCGAAAAACATGATTGGTACTTTCTGGCATGGACTGAATGCAATCAAATCAGGTGAAAGCCGCCCTAAAGAGCCTGCAAAATGGCAAGCGACCAAAGTAGGTGTTTTAGGCGCTGGAATGATGGGGGCTGGCATTGCCTACTCGACAGCGATTAAGGGAATTCAAGTCGTCCTTAAAGATGTATCGATTGAAAATGCGGAAAAAGGTAAGGCATATAGTCAAAAACTGTTAGATAAACGTGTTTCACAAGGTCGAATGACTGCTGAAAAGCGCGAACAAATTTTATCTCTCATTACCCCTACAGCGAATGCATCCGATTTACAAGGCTGTGATTTAATCATTGAAGCTGTATTCGAAAATCAAGAACTCAAAGCCAAAGTAACTCAAGAAGCTGAGCAATATTTGGTTGACGGCGGTGTGATGGCTTCTAATACGTCAACCTTACCAATCACAGGTCTTGCAACAGCAAGTAAAGATGCGAAAAACTTTATTGGACTGCATTTCTTTAGCCCTGTCGATAAAATGCAGTTGGTTGAAATTATTAAAGGTAAAGAGACTTCAGCTGAGACACTAGCTAAAGCCTATGATTATGTTCAACAAATTGGAAAAACACCTATCGTTGTTAATGATAGTCGTGGTTTCTTCACCAGCCGCGTATTTGGTACTTTTGTCAACGAAGGTTTGCGTTTACTGGCTGAGGGAGTACATCCAGCCAAAATTGAAATGGCTGCTTTAAAAGCAGGTATGCCAGTCGGTCCATTAGCAATCCAAGATGAAGTCGCATTAACCTTGTCTGAGCATGTGACCAACGAAACGCGTAAAGCGCTTCAGGCTGAAGGCAAAGATTTACCACACTCCCCTGCTGAAGATGTTTTAAAGCAAATGATCCATGAGTTTGGGCGTAAAGGCAAAGCTGCTGGTGCTGGTTTTTATGAATATCCAGAAAGTGGTAAAAAATACCTTTGGGATGGTTTAAACCATTGGACGAAAGAAACAGATATTTCTGAACAAGAAATGATTGATCGCTTCCTATTTGTTCAATCCTTGGATACGCTGCGCTGTTTGGAAGAAGGCGTTTTAGAGTCTGTCATTGATGGAAATATCGGTTCTATTTTCGGCATAGGATTCGCCCCTTGGACTGGCGGCGCTTTACAGTTCCTCAATCAATATGGACTCGCACAAGCGCTTGAGCGCGCGAATCAGCTTGAAGCGAAGTATGGTGAGCGTTTTAAAGCACCTCAACTCCTCAAGGACAAAGTTCAGTCTGGTCAGTCGATCTGATTGATATAAACTAAAAACCTCTCTTCGGAGAGGTTTTTTTCGGTCTTGTCGATAAATATGTGTTATAAAGTAACATATTCTCAGATTCATTTTACCCAACTTGGTATAGCATTATGACTGATCATTCTTCACCAGAAAAATCTCCTTGGGGTTGGAAAGCGCTAATTATCGCGATCATTTTAAGTATTATATTTATGGTGATTTTCTATATAGCCATTGAAAATGAACCTGACTATATGCCAAGTAAACAACGAACAGAAACCAGTGAACATCATGCATTCAAAGCATCACCTGTGATGTCTGAAGAAGCAGCAGCAAAAATAGAAGCCAACAAAGCTGCTCAAGCTAGTGCAACTGAACACAATATGACTGAAGATGAACACGCAGCAATGGGCGAACACAGTCATACACATGATGGTGAATCAGGTTCACATAGTCATTGATATTTGTGATGAAAAAACGGAGCATTGGCTCCGTTTTTTTATTCAAGCTGCATCGTCATATAAACATGAGGAATACCACAATCTAAGTATTCCTTACCTTGGGGCTCAAACCCTAAACGTTGATAAAATGGTAATGCATGAACTTGAGCAGAAAGATTCAAGGTTGGTCGCTTTTCCCTTTGAGCAAACTCAATTATAAATTTCATGAGCTCAAACCCAACACCTTTTCCTCGATAAGCCTTTATGACTGCTACCCTTCCAATACTATGGTTTTGAAGTAGTCGAGCCGTGGCGATTGCCTCACCTTCATGAAAAACAACGAAATGAATCGATGTCTCATCTTCCATATCCCATTCGTCTTCAGGTGAAATTAGTTGTTCCAGAATAAATACTTGCTCTCGTATCTGCATCGCGTAGCACTTTAATTGCGACCATGAACCTACTTGAACATCAAAGACATTACTCATATGTTAATTCCCAAAGGGGTGTTAGCACTTTTCACCAATATTTTGTTGCTCCCACTCACCTTTTAGAAGCAACTCTAATGAGTGCTTTTGAATACCATACATATTTTTTAATGCAATGATTTGATCTAACACTTGCTGATCTGGTGCGTTCAAATCTTTGCGCTTGGTGGCTAAAATCATTTTATTTTTGCTAGTATGTTCCAAAGCCACAAATTCAAAAACTTTAGTCTCGTAACCATAGGCTTTTAACAATAGCGCTCGAATTGTATCTGTCAGCATTTCAGCTTGTTGCCCCTCATGAATACCAAACTGCAACATTGGTTTTAATACAGAGGGACTTTGCATTTGAGGTCTCAACTCTTTGTGGCAGCACGGCGCGCACATAATCATTTGCGCATTCAATCGAATACCGGTATGAATCGCAAAATCAGTTGCTACATCACAGGCATGCAACGCAATCATGACATCGAGTTTTTCAGGCGAGTAAGTTCGTACATCTCCTTGGAAAAAATCTAAATGCTTAAAATCTGATTTACGGGCAACATCTTCACAGAAATGAACCATTTTCTCGTTCAGTTCCACACCTGTAACATAAGGATTATAATCATTTTTTTGTAAGTAGTCATACAGTGCAAAGGTGAGATAACCTTTACCTGAGCCAAAATCGACAACGTTGAGCTGCTGATCAACTTGAATTTGGTTTAATGCGCCTGAGCAAATCTCAACAAATTTATTAATCTGTTTCCACTTACGCGCCATGCTTGGAATAATTTGTTCTTTTTGATCCGTAATACCCAACGGTTGAAGAAAATAACTTTCTTGCTCAACAAAACGGTGTTTTTGACGGTCGTGTGATTTTTCAATGATCTTGGAGACTGAAGCCTTTTTACTTTGAGTTAAGATCGCTTTTTTCTTATTTTTCTTGAGCTGTAACTCGCTGTCCAATGTAAAAAGATTGGCTTGTTTGCATTCACTGACCAATTTACTCACCAACGGATCAGCTTCATCAATTGGAAAATTTTTGGTCACATCTTGAGTTTTAAAGCGATACAGAACATTCAGCATCCATTCATCTTGTAATCGAATCATGCGTAAAGTCATCTTCTCTAAAGCTTCTATCTCGCCCTGATACTGACTCAGAATCATACGATCAAAACGCTGAGAAGCTAATGCTTGATGAAATGCTTCAAGAAATTGTTGCTCTTGCGGTGTGGAGGATGCCGAAACGGTCATAAACAGTGCCAAAAAAAGAAATGCTATTAAATTTTAATGCGTCTTACGCGAAAAGCAAAATTCAATTACGATACAGATGTATAATTAAATGTGTAAGTGAACAATGAAAGCATCTCCTGCTTCGTATGATCCATTAGAAGAAAAAATTAATTTCATCAGTCATGCCATTGGTGCTGTCTTGGCCGTCATCGGTGCCATTTTATTGATTATAAAAGGTGCTGCTTATCCTATGGCACAATGGATCGGGCTTTGGGTCTATGGACTTAGTTTAGTTCTACTCTTTACGGCGTCTAGTCTTTATCATTTTGCGGAAACACCTGAGCGTCGGGGTTGGTTTAAAAAATTGGACCACACGGCTATTTATTATCTCATCGCAGGAACATACACGCCTTTTCTATCTATAGCTTTACCAACGCAAAAAGCTCACTATTTATTAATTGCACTTTGGGTAATTGCGGCGATTGGCACTTTATTTAAATTGGTATTTATTCACCATTTTCAAAAAATATCGCTTTTTGCCTATCTCGCAATGGGATGGTTAGCATTACTTGTGATCGATGATATGCGCACATATTTATCTGATCAAAGTTTAACCTTCCTTATTGTTGGTGGTCTTGCTTACACCATAGGCGCATTGTTTTATGCCTTAAAAAAGGTAAGATACACTCACGCTATCTGGCATATTTTTGTATTGATAGGTGCAGGATCACATTTCCTGTCTATTTATCTTTACGTGCTATAACCACTTTAACTACATCGTCTAGCAACCCTAACACCGTAGAGCAAGCTGGTATTTCGTATTTTTTTAAGAAATTACGCCTTTTTTAAAAAGATTACGCTATTAAATCTAAGTTTTTTATTTTTAGTAAGTGTAAGGTCTCTCATGGCGTCTAATACAGCATCACAACAAGCTCAGCCCGCAAACTCTAAAACTCGGGTATTAACTGCAAGCCTCGTTGGTACAACCATCGAGTTCTTCGATTTTTATATTTACGCAACAGCTGCGGTCATAATTTTCCCCTACTTGTTCTTTCCAACAAGCACAGATCCTATGACAGCAACGATTCAATCATTAGCAACTTTTGCAATCGCATTCATCGCACGTCCTATCGGCGCCGCACTATTCGGTCATTTGGGAGATCGAATCGGTCGTAAAGCAACCTTAGTGGCAGCCTTGCTAACCATGGGGCTTTCTACCGTTGCGATTGGTTTACTTCCAACCTATGCGCAAATTGGCATTGTGGCACCCTTACTTTTAGCTTTGTGCCGATTAGGTCAGGGCTTAGGTTTAGGTGGCGAATGGTCAGGTGCAGTTCTACTCGCAACTGAAAATGCGCCAGAAGGCAAACGTGCTTGGTACGGTATGTTCCCTCAACTTGGTGCACCTATCGGCTTCATCCTTGCCACAGGCTCTTTCCTTACGCTTGGGGCATTCATGAGTGAAGAAGCATTCATGTCATGGGGATGGCGTATTCCATTTATTTCAAGTGCCTTATTGGTGATTGTAGGCTTGTGGATTCGCTTAAAGTTGCATGAAACGCCAGCATTCCAAAACGTGCTTGATAAACAAAAAGAAGTGAATGTTCCTTTTGTACAAGTTTTTAAAAAGCATTCAAAAATGCTTGTACTCGGAACGATTGCAGCCATTTGTACTTTCGTAGTTTTTTACTTAACCACTGTATTTGCTTTGCAATGGGGTACAAAACAATTAGGTTACTCTCGTGAAGAGTTCCTACAACTTCAGTTGGTTGCAACGCTTTGTTTTGCAGCATTTATTCCCCTTTCTGCAATTTTTGCGGAAAAGTTCGGTCGTAAAACCACTTCGATCGCGGTGTGTGTAATTTCTGCTATTTTTGGTATTTTCTTTGCGGACATGTTGGAGTCAGGAAGCACACTGATTGTGTTCTTATTCTTATGTATTGGTCTTGCGATTATGGGCTTAACCTATGGTCCAATCGGTACAGTACTTTCAGAAATCTTCCCGACATCGGTGCGTTATACTGGTTCGGCGTTAACATTTAACCTTGCTGGTATTTTTGGTGCATCTTTCGCACCTTTGATTGCAACGAAATTGGCAACTGAATATGGTTTGTCTGCAGTAGGCTATTATTTGACGGCTGCATCAATCCTTTCGCTGATTGCTTTCCTCATGATTCGCGAAACGAAACATGATGATGTGAATAATCAAATTTGATGCTTTCAGCTAATAAAAAAACCGGCTTAAGCCGGTTTTTTTATTAGCTGAGCTCAATGATATCAATCATCGGTGGTACTCTGAATCTGAATGGGACACCTACCATGCCAGTACCTACGGACACATAAACATTGGCATGTTCATGCTTATATAAACCACGTTTATGACCCAAGATAGACACTTTTTTCATGATGTAATCTGTCAACCACGGAAGCTCCACTTGTCCCCCATGAGTATGCCCTGACAACATCAACGGATGAGTTGGCAATTTTGGCACCATATCCACCGTATCCGGATTATGTGACAGAATTAACCACGGCTTATCTTGTGGTAAATCAGGCATATCCCGCATGTCAGCCTTACCTGCCCACAAATCCCCCACACCAATCAATCTAAACTCATCAAACTCAACAATCTTACCTTCAATATCCATCACCTGATTTGAAGCTAGCGCATCTTTTAATAATGCCTGAATCGGTGGACCTGGATATTGCTCATCATGATTACCATTCACAGAATAGACAGGCGCTTGAATTTCTCTTAATACTCGGAGCTCTTCTGCCAGCTTATTTTCTGGTTCATAGGTCCAATCACCTGCCACAACCACTAAATCTGGTTGAGCTTGATTAATCTTATTCACGATAATTTTCAGTTGTCTTTCATGCCCAGAAAACAATCCAATATGTAAGTCTGCAATTAATGCCACTTTAATCGGATGTTTAAAGGGTTGCGCCGAACTTAACTTGTAACTCAGGTTATTCACTACTACACGATGTGGCTCAATGAAACGTGCATAAATCAATACACTGCTCAACAAGAAAATAAACACACCTTCATGCAATGAAAATATACCTTGCCAAGTAGCAAAAATACTAAAAAACCACAACGGAACAAGTAAATAAGAAAGATAAAATGCCAAGAGATGAACAAAGGCTTTAAATGGATGTATGGTTTCAGTTCGAGATTGGCTCATCCATGCTTGCGTGACTCCCCAAATAGCGAAGAGCGAGAAAATAATATAGAACGCAGCAAGGATGTTATTTGTTGTCCACATATTCAATCTCTTTCATTAAATCAGACGAATAATCTGAGTGGTTCATTTATCTTTTAAATGGTGCTCTTTATACTTTAGCACATTGAGTTCAAAGAATAGATTATGCAAGCAAATCACATGGAAAAGAATCAATCTCAACAATTGAATCGCCAAAAGAAAACATCTTTTAAAATGCGCTTCATCATGAGTTCATGTTTGATTCTTGCTTTACCCGCATGCTCAACTTTACCCACTCAACAAGCTGTTGCACCTCAATATGCGTATGACATCGACACTCATGACACTTCATTGGCGCAAATTGTCGAACCTTTGAAAATTAAGAATCCTGAATTAACAGGTTTTCATGTTTTATATGATCCAATCGAAGCGATAGCTGCACGTTTTCAATTAATTGAGAAAGCCGAAAAAACACTCGACCTTCAATATTACATTTGGGATAACGACCGTGTAGGTGCATTGGCTCTTTATAAAATCATTCAAGCTGCTGATCGTGGTGTAAAAGTCAGATTGTTAATGGATGATAATAACGCTAAGACGATGGAAAGTATTTATCTCGCGCTGGATCAACATCAAAACATTGACGTAAAGTTATTCAATCCTTATAAATTCCGACGCCTTAGACCCGTTGATATGATTTTGGATCTGAAACGTATCAATCGACGGATGCACAACAAAACGTTTACAGCTGACAATCAAATTACCCTGATTGGCGGCCGAAATATGAGTAATCAATACTACAATGTCAGTGACCGATATCAATTTTCAGATGTTGATGTCATGCTTGTCGGTCATGCAGTAAGTGATATTACACACTCATTTGATGAGTACTGGAATCATGAATATGCCTATCCAGTTAAAAATATTGTCAATCATCAACAATATACATTGCGCTATGAAGGTTTAAAACAGCAACTGCAAGAGCACTTTGATGATGGTGCTGTACGTAGTTATGTTGAAATTACTCGTGAATCTCATGATTTTGATCGTTGGCTCAATCAAGAAATTAAGCTGGATTGGGTGAAAGCAGAAGTCATCAAAGATTCTCCTGAAAAAATCAAAGCGAAAGCTAAGAAAGAAGAACATCTCAACTTTCAACTGGTTGAACGCTTAGAGAAACCAGAAAAAAGTGTCGATATCATTTCCGCTTACTTCGTTCCTGAGCGCAAGGGTGAGCAACGTTTAAGTGCAATCGCACAAGATGGCGTTAAAGTTCGTGTACTGACCAACTCTTTTAAAGCCAATGATGTTGCACTTGTACATGCGTTTTATGCGAAATACCGTCAAGATTTACTGCAAAACGGCGTAGAGTTATATGAGTTCCTCCCTGCTTTGCCAGAAGAATTCCAAAATAAAAATAATATTGAAATTTCTAAGCAGTCCAAAGTGAGCCTTAAAGGGCTGAGTCGCTCAAGCCTGCATGCAAAAATGATGGCTTTGGATGATAAGCAAGTATTTATCGGATCATTTAATTTTGATCCACGTTCAGCCAATTTAAATACTGAAATAGGCGTCATTTTAAACAGCCAGCCCCTAGCGCAAGCTGTGCATAAAACCATGGATCAGAACCTAAAAAAATATGCCTATAAATTAGTTCTAGATTCACAAAATAATATTAATTGGAAACAAGCGACACCTGAAGGTATTAAAATCTATACCAAAGAACCAAAAATGAAATGGTGGCAAAAAGCAAGCTTGAAAGTTATCTCCTGGTTGCCAATCGAAGGATTCATGTAAAAGCAGGGATCATCATGATCCCTGCTTTTACTGATTAAGCTTTGAGTACTTTTTGATGTAATACTTCCAATCCTTCCTGCATTCTGATTTGCACTTCTCTCGTTAAGCTTTCAACTGTATGTCCAGTAACATCAATCGTGGGCAAAGCTGTTAAATGTGCAACGACTTGAGGCATTTCCAATACTGCTTTGAGATGCGCTGTAAATCCAATATTTCCGATAAAGGGAGCAACCTGATCTAACTCCCCCTCTTGATTGACATAACAGATTAAACAAACTTGCACTGGTTTTTGAGCCTCGATAGCTGCAGCTAAAAGTCTTCCATGCACTTTTTTGACTTTAGTTCCATCAGTCGTGGTTGCTTCTGGAAAAAATAAGACAGGAATATTTTGCTTCAAAAATTCTGTGATTTGCTCTTTAATACGGACCGAATCTCCTGAACCTCGGTTAATGAACAGTGTTCCACCACCCTTGGCAAGTTTCCCAAAAATCGGCCAATTTTCAATTTCTGCTTTTGCTAAGAAAAATACACGCGCACTCGAACCTAATACAGGAATATCTAACCAAGAGATATGATTGCTCACCCATAATGCGGGTTCACGAGGAATGTTGCCATGTACTTGTAAATCGATATTAAAAACTTTGCATAAGCGACGGCAAAAATGTTGTACATAGCGAGTATTGTTTGGATTATTCGGATTTTTATACATTTGATGCCTAAAAATTAAATAAAACCCTTCAGTGACAGCAGCAGTACCTGAGATGATTTTTTGGCTATATAGCGCTGTTTTTGAAAATAAATTGAGTTTTTTAGGCTTTAATGTTGTCATAAATTATTTCACTAAATAATAACAGGCGTTATCCACTATAGCTCCATTCTATACTGAGCTCACCAGAGATGCATTGATTATAAAAACCGTATACATAGATTTGAAAATTCAATTTCAATTCAAATACCCAATAAAATATAATTTTTAAATCGAATTTATAGATTTAAAAATTATGCAAACTACAACTCAATCACCATCAAATCAAGTCATTCCCATCTGGTCGGCACTCTTCTCATTGGCATCAATTGTCGGTGGCGTCTTTTTATTTATGCTGGCGTTTATACTTATGTTCAAAACTGCTTTAGGTTAATTTAAATCTATTTCCCTCAATTGTTCAATTTCCTCTACACTAGAGTTTTGATGTGGAGTATTAGCTGAGTGGAAGTTACTGGACAAAATCAAGCAAATGAACGTGCGGTCTTGGTGAGTGTTAATGTCCAAATATTAGAAGATCTTGATCAAGAAGAATTTCGTTTATTGGCCAAATCTGCTGGTGCAGAGATTCTTGAACATATACAAGCTCAACGCATTAAACCTGACCCTAAATTTTTTATTGGTTCGGGTAAAGCTGAAGAAATCGCCGAATTTGTTGCAGCGGTAGAAGCTGATATTGTCATTTTCGATCATTCCCTCACACCATCTCAAGAACGTAATCTCGAGCGTGTTATTAAATGTCGTGTCATCGATCGTACTCGCCTTATCTTAGATATTTTTGCACAACGCGCACGCACACATGAAGGTAAACTACAAGTTGAATTGGCTCAGTTAGACCATCTCGCTTCACGTTTAGTGGGTGGTCGCATGGGCTTAGATGGCCAAAAAGGTGGTATTGGTTTACGTGGTCCAGGTGAAACACAATTAGAAACAGATCGTCGTTTACTTCGTCTCCGCATAACCCAGCTCAAAGACAAACTTGAAAAAGTCCGCCAAACACGAATTCAAGGTCGTGCAGCGCGTCAAAAAGCGTCTATTCCAACAGTGTCTCTAGTCGGTTATACCAACGCAGGAAAATCCACTCTATTTAATATTCTTGCTGAAAGTGATGTGTATGCAGCAGATCAATTGTTCGCAACTCTTGACCCAACTTTAAGAAGATTAAATTGGGATGGCATTGGAACATTGGTCTTGGCTGACACAGTGGGATTCGTTCGCAATCTTGCACACTCGTTAGTAGAGTCATTCAAAGCAACCCTTGAAGAAACACTTGAGGCGACTTTGCTTTTACATGTTATCGATTCAAATAGTCCAGAAAAGCTTGAGCAAATTGATGCTGTTGAAAAAGTCCTAAAAGAAATTGGGGCTCAAGTGCCAATACTACGCGTATACAACAAAATTGATCAAACGGGTGAAAAACCTAAAATCATTTATGCTTCTCCCAATTTGCCTGATCGAGTCTATGTTTCAGCACACTCAAGTCAAGGTTTAGATTTACTGCGACAAGCCGTTCAAGCGTGTTTAATGGGGCAAATACAACAATTTGAACTCACACTCAGACCTGAATATGGCAAATTACGCAATCAACTGTATGAATTAAATGTGATTCAGTCTGAACATTATGATGATCTAGGTCATTTGATTTTAAATATTCAAATTGCGCCACATAAATTAGAGCAACTTATAAAACAAGCACATTTACCAATTGATCAAATTCTTGGTGATAAGGCGCAACAATTTAAAAGACCTTTAGAAGAGTTTGAAATCAAATCATAAATCAGTTAAAACGTGATAAATAATGTTAAAAGTATAATCATGATGCAGTGGATGAAAACGATAGATTGGCCAGCATGGATTGGCACCATAGTGCTTATTATTGGCTTCCGAGAAGGTTCAGTTTGGCTTATGACTCAATTGAATCATCCCGAACTGGGCAATCTTGTCGGGTTGCTTTCCTTACTACTTGTACTGTTTGCTTGGCGTAGATTTGGCACTCTTCCAACCAGAGTTGTCGATGTAAATAATAAAATCATGAAAGAAAGTGCTTTCGCATTTTTACCAATTAGTGCTGGGGCATTGGTTATGTTGGTTCATATGGGTAAAGAAATTCCTCTTTTTTTACTCGTACTCACGTTAAGTACACTTATTCCACTTTGGGTTTACGCCAAAATGGCAAAACGCTGGTTATAGGAGAGAAATATGCTCGCAATTTTAATCGGCTTTGCTATTACGTTATTCGCCTATTTAATTTCAAAACCCTGTAACCGTGTCGTACCACAGGTTCCTGTAATTGTATTCGGGATGTTCTTTGTGATCGTCATCTTACTGATTATTGGTATTCCTTATGATCACTACATGAAAGATGTCAATCCGATTTTTGATCATTTATTAGGATACGTCACAGTGGCTCTCGCGATCCCTCTTGCAGCGATGCGTTATGACGATTTACCACTAAAAGGCATTTTAGGAATATTAGTGTTTGCTAGTGTCAGTGCAGTCGCATTGCCTATGGGCTTAGCCTATTTACTGCATATGGCGGATTCGACCATTATGGCTTTCGCTACACGTGCAGTGACGACACCAATCGCAATTAATATTGCGACCTTACTCCATGCACCAATTAGCTTAGCCATTTTAATCGTCATTTTATCTGGTGTTATCGGCGCAGCTTTTTCACCACTCATACTACGTCATATTAATGATGAGCGTGCCTCAGGCTTAGCACTCGGCTTAGCAGCTCATGCAATTGGGACAGCTCAAGCTTGGCAACGAGGCAGTGTAGCTGGTCGTTATGCTGCATTTGGTATGGCGGTAAATGCAACGTTTACAGCCGTTTGGCTCCCTACTTTTATTCACTTTTTAAAAGCGACCTCTTGATTTACCCACGATTGAAAATAAAAAAGCCACTGATGAGTGGCTTTTTTATTAGACGAAAACGACCTAAAGTAGATTCTATGCAAACATAGGATTATCTACAGCAAACATTTGCTGATCTTCAAGACGATACGCCATTAATTGATTGCCCCAGACACAACCACCGTCAACATTCTGAATATGCGCAGATATTGTTCTGCCCTGTAAGGCAGCCCAATGTCCAAAAATGACTTGATGAGTTTGAGCAGCTTTTGACTCATATTCAAACCATGGCTGATAGCCAGCTGGCATCGGCTCATCTAAAGCATCTTTAAAACTAAATTCGAGTCGTCCCTCTGGATCAGTCAAACGCATACGGGTTAGATAATTCACGATACATCGTAAGCGCTCATGTCCTGTTAAATCATCTGACCATAATGTAGGTTCTTTACCATACATTTCTTTCAAAAATGCATCCAGAACATCAAAATCATCATGCGCAATAACCGCTTCAACCTCTTGAGCAAACTGTTTCACTTGCTCTACTGTCCAAATATGTGGAATACCCGCATGTGTAATGACAATATTTTCATTTGGACATAAACATAAGGGTTGTTTGCGTAACCAGTCGATTAAATCATCACTGTCAATCGCATCAATCACATCACGAGTATTGTCTTTCTCTTTAATCTCTTTAATGCCCCTTGCGCCCGCTAACAAGGTCAAATCATGATTACCCAAGACTGTCGCAGCAACGCCTCGATCGACCAGTTTCTTGATGAAACGTAAAGCGCCAATCGAGTTTTCACCACGTGCGACTAAATCACCCGCAAACCATAAAAAATCCTGATCAGGATCAAATTTGATTTCCTTGAGTAACATTTTCAAAGCTTCAAAACAGCCCTGAACATCACCAATCACGTAATTATATCGAATGTTTTCACCAGCCATTTATGCATCTACCATTTGATCTGCAAGTGCAACAAATTGAGTAAGTGTTAATGTTTCTGGACGCGCCATTGGATCAACACCAGCTTTTTCAAATCCTTCCTCTTGCAACATGCCTTTTAAACTGTTGCGAAGTGTCTTACGGCGTTGTGTAAATACATGGGAGACTAAACGTGCCAAGGCTTTTTCATTCTTCGCCACTATTGGTTTTACATCATACGGCTCTAAGCGAAATACCGCAGAAGTTACTTTGGGTGGTGGGTTGAACGAACCTGGTGGCACTTCAAACAAGAATGTCGGTTTACAGTAGTACTGAATCATGACTGATAAACGACCATATTCTTTGGTATTTGGTGATGCCGTAATACGATCGACCACTTCTTTTTGCAACATGAAGTGCATGTCTTTGACCTTGTCACCAAACTCTAAGAGATGAAATAACAAAGGCGTAGAAATGTTATAAGGTAAGTTACCGACAACACGCAACGGACGACCATCAAACAATTCAGTGAAGTCGTAGCGTAAAGCATCAGTTTCCACAATAGTTAAACGTTCAGGATGCGGTACACGACCGGGTAATCCAGCTGCTAAATCACGGTCTAATTCAATGACAGTCAAAGCATCACATTCACCAATTAAAGGCGATGTTAAAGCAGCAAGACCTGGACCAATTTCAACAATATTGTCACCAGTACGCGGGTTCACCGAACGCACAATTTTGGCAATGACACGTTGGTCATGTAAGAAGTTTTGACCAAAACGCTTACGCGTGTGATGCCCTTCATCTTTCGGGTTTAAGGCATTAATCTGATACATAAAGATTTCCAACGTGTAATTAAGACAAGATCACTGACGCGCTAAATCGAGCGCTAAGTCCACAGCCACATGTAAGCTCGAGCTTTTCGCAAGTCCAGTACCTGCGAGGGAGAGTGCTGTGCCATGATCGACAGAGGTGCGAATAAACGGCAAGCCCAAAGTAATATTAATGGCTTCACCAAATCCTTGCGATTTTAACACAGGTAATCCCTGATCGTGATACATGGCTAAAACTGCATCGGCATCTTTTAAATTTTCTGGTGTAAATAAGGTATCTGCAGGCAGACATAAACTCATGTCTATCCCTTGCGCACGATAGCGTTCAAGTACAGGATTAATCACTTCGATCTCCTCCACTCCTAAATAACCATCTTCACCTGCATGAGGATTTAAACCGCACACCAAAATTTTGGGAGATTCGATTTTAAATTTTGATTTTAAATCATGAATCAGAATGTCGATGACCTGATGCAAGCGCTCAGCTGTAATCGCATCCGCAACCGCACGAAGGGGTAAGTGCGTGGTTGCAAGTGCAACACGTAAGGTTTTGGTTGCCAGCATCATGACCACGCGTAATACACCAGCAAACTCTTGGTAAAACTCAGTGTGACCACTGAAATGAATACCTGCCTCATTGATCACTGACTTTTGTACAGGTGCTGTCGCCACGCCAACGCTTTTACCTGACATCGCATAGTCTGCAGAACGGCGGAGTTGCTCTAAGACATAACTCGCATTTTGAGCATTTAACTCACCAAGTACTACAGTTTCATTTAAAGGAATATGTTCCACATAAAGCTGACCCACTTTTGACGATGTTTGTTGCCCTTGATACTCAATCACTTCAACTTCAAGATGAAGTTTTTCTGCACGTTGCTTGAGCATTTGTATATCAGCAAGCACGACGAGTGGACGCTCATCCAAACGTTGCGCAAGGCTTAAACAGATATCAGGACCAATTCCAGCAGGCTCACCGCTGGTGACATACAAAGGAAGCATAACGATCATCATTCAAGGATTTTTATTATTTTAATACAGATCGAATGTAGGATGTTCAACAATACCAAAATGGTAAAATCTTAGCCCTCTGATTTTTTTAATCGTTCTTTTGAGTCTTTTAGCGCCAATCCATACGAAATCTTGCATTTAATAGACCAAAAGCATGAGCGACTTCGGATACACATACAATCACGATGATGAAGAACAAACCCAACAAAAGAATCTGTCCAATCGTTGAACGCGCTGAATAAAATGTTGAATCTTTAATGCACAAGAAACCAAAGCCACCGATTAAATAGATGATCCAAGGGAAAATCATAAAATGTGCATACATTGAATATATAAGAATGACACTTAAAACATCGATTCCATAAATAGTGCCAAACACCATGCCTAACGCTAAATATATTCCGAGAAAAATGAATAAAAATCCGGTCAAAAATTTCGTCACCTTGCTCACTTTGATTTGATCATGGCGTGAAGATAAATCTGAATGATGAACAGGAGGAGAGAAACGATCATTATTATTTTGTGAACTCATCAAAACTCAAAGCTATTATTATGATTATTTCCTCATTCTAAAAGAAATTGATTAAATAAACCGCTATACTTTTCAATCTAAATTAAATAGAATATGCCCCTCGAAATCTTAATATTTTGATTGTGGTTCTAGTGTTTTTCCGCTAGAATTCGCTCTCCTTTTTGTTTGGACAGATTCCACCGTCCAAACCAACTATAATAGGTAGTGGTTAATGAAAACTCTCAGCGCTAAGCCAGCTGAAGTTCAACACGACTGGTACGTTGTTGATGCTTCTGGCAAAACTTTAGGTCGTCTTGCGACTGAAATCGCACGTCGTTTACGCGGTAAGCACAAAACTTCTTATACTCCTCACGTTGACACTGGTGATTACATCGTAATTATCAATGCTGAGCAAGTTCAAGTAACTGGTAATAAGTCACTTGATAAGAAATACTATCGCCACACTGGTTTCCCTGGTGGTATCCGTGAAACTAACTTTGAAAAATTAGTTGCTCACAAGCCAGAAGAAATCTTCCAACGCGCTGTAAAAGGCATGTTGCCAAAAGGTCCTCTTGGTTATGCTATGATCAAGAAAATGAAAGTGTATGCTGGTGCTGAGCATCCTCACACAGCTCAACAGCCACAAGTTTTGGACATCTAAGGGATACAGCACATGGCTACTAACTATGGTACAGGTCGCCGTAAGACCGCAACTGCACGTGTTTTCCTATCTGCTGGTACTGGTAAACTCGTTATTAACAACCGTTCTTTAGAACAATACTTCGGTCGTGAAACTGCTCGTATGGTTGTACGTCAACCACTTGAGCTTTTAGATGCTACTGAGAAATATGACCTTTACATCACTGTTGCTGGTGGTGGTATCGGTGGTCAAGCTGGCGCAATCCGTCACGGTATTACTCGTGCATTGATCGCTGCTGACGAAACTTTAAAACCTGCTCTTCGTCAAGCTGGTTTCGTTACTCGTGATGCTCGTGAAGTTGAACGTAAGAAACTTGGTTTACGTAAAGCTCGTAAACGTCCACAATTCTCTAAACGTTAATTCGTTTTCCGAATTCGGACAAAAAAAACCTTGGCTTATGCCAAGGTTTTTTTTTCATCTTTATATTTTCCCTTACTCATGAAAATCAGTCGTACACGATACTTTAAAATGAATATTAAACTCTGATATCAATAAAAAGACGCTAGTTTTTATTGCTCTATTTTGACTGACTTAAACAAACATATGCTTAATCATCTATCCCAATTTGAGGATTGTTAACTTTTTATAACTTCATTAAAAATACTTTCATGCAGTTTTTTAAATTAAGAGGATAAAAATGTTAAATAGGGAAATATGTTTATCATTCGCCGTAGCCGCTACAATATTAGGTACATCCAATATTGCACAAGCAAATAACTCACAATCAATAGATGCTTTAGCCGTGTGCTGGCAATCCAATACGGGTAAGCATGTTTGTGATGGACCCATACAAAGATTAATGTCTTCATATGAAAACATAAATAAAGCATTAGAGTTAGTTGGATGCTCAGATGGATATCCTGTACAAAATAACAGTCTGGTACATCGATCTTTAGGTCAAAAATTCTCAGTGGTTTACAAGTGTGGCTATAAACTTAGACCAGGCGACACAAGTGCATTAACTAACAATCGCGACGTCCGTCAATGGTGGAGTGGAATCATACATTAGTGCACAAGGCCGATTTAAAGATCGGCTTTTTACATCGCTTTGGATAAAAAAGTTTAAGATTGAATTTCAACAATGCAAGGATAAAAATTAAAAAAAAAACGTTCCAGACATAAATACGACTCAATATAAAATTCAAGTGTTTTAATATGCATCGCTCATTAAACGATGATTTTAGCGTGCATTTTTAGTATCCTTATCTATTCATTAATACTTTGATTGGAATATGTCAGTCGAAACCACCCCATTACAAGGCATCACCATTTATAGTCATGCAGATGACTTTCGATCGCATTGGATTCGCTTCTTACTGGCAGAAAAACAAATTAAACATAATTTATTTATTGTCGACGAAGACAACGAGGATCTTGCGAGTTTAAATCCATACAATCGACTCCCGATGATGATTGAAAATGAGTTAAAACTTTTCAATACATCCATCATTTCTGAATATTTAGATGATCGCTATCGTCAGAATAAGTTATATGCAGATGCTCCTGCTCCACGTGCAGAACAACGCCAATATATATGGCGTTTTGAAAATGACTGGTTAAAACTTGCAGATGATATGTTGCGCCACCCAGACACACTTGATGTTGACGCACAAAAGGCAGCCCAAAAAAAGTTAAAAGATACGCTTATCTCGCTGACACCTTTGTTTCAGCACTATCCTTATTTCATGTCTGAACAATTTACAATTTTAGATTGCATGTTGGCACCGATTTTTATACGGTTAAGAACGATGGGTATTGAGCTTCCAAAGCAACAATGCCGCCCGTTTTATTTATATTGCCAGCGTGTTTTCAGTCGTCCAGCCTTCATTAAGTCCATGACGGTTCAGGAAAAAAAACGTTATAGTCCTGAATTAAAATCCGCTTAAAAAAGCAAAAGAGTGAGTCACATGTCTGATCAAGAAATCAAATTAAGTCCAACTCGCCCGTATTTAGCACGTGCGATTTATGAATGGATTTGCGATAACAATCTCACCCCATATCTACTGGTAGATGCCACACAGCCTTATACCGATGTACCTACACAGTTCGTTCAAGACGGTCAGATTGTTTTAAATATCGTGCCACATGCTGTGCATCAACTACACATGAGCAATGAAGCGATTACCTTTTCTGCACGTTTTGGTGGTGTTTCCAAAGATATTTATGTGCCAATCAATGCTGTACTCGGGTTATATGCAAAAGAAAATGGTCAAGGATTATTCTTTGATCCTGATGAATATGCCAATGCACAAACGGATGAAAATCCGATAGAATCTAAACAGCAACAAAATCAAGAAAATGAAGCACCAAAGAAAAAACCGAGTTTAAGAATTTTGGATTGAAAAAACTTACAGGAGAGTTGAATGGCTTTTGATTTAGTACAATATTTTGTTGAGCAGACCAAAATTCAAAAGCCTCAGCTGTTGAAACAGTATCCAGCTGAACAACGGCATGAATATCTCAATGAATTAAATATCTTAGCTTTAGGTAAACTCATCAGCCTATGGCGTAAAGACGAAAAAAAAATATACCAAGAAATTCATGCCGCTGACCAACTTTATATTCAAGAAGTCGCACGGCATTTGACGACATCTCAACATAATCAGTCTACGCTGTCTCATCAAGAACTTGAAACTGCGACATCAGAGATTTTGACCTTACAGCTTAATGAACTTAAACAACTTGATGTAACAGGTCATTATCAACTACAAGGCATGAATGAATTACTTCAGGGTCAAGTTGAACATCTCTCTGGTAAAGCAAAAGATTGGGTTTGGCTAACAAATAACCTAAATGAGTTGATTGGTTCTCAACCTGTCATTCAAGAAGAGATATCATTAGACCAAACGATGAAGGAGTTTCATGACATGGTCAATCAAGTTCAACATGATCACCACGATGTTGCTGAGCCAGAAGTAGTGGCTACACCAACTTGGGCAAAAGTTTTAGAACCTGTAGTTGCGATTGCAATTCTTTGGGTGCTTTACTGTGCCGTACAAACAGTATTTGCATAAATCCGGTCATAAAAAAAGCCATCGTTAGATGGCTTTTTTTATTGCTTATTCAGCATCAACCTCAATATTCATCAAGATTTGACGTTTTTTCACTTGCTGACCAACTTGTCCTACGATTTCACCCACAACACCGTCGACATCTGACTTAATTTGCTGTTGGATTTTCATCGCTTCAAGAATCAATAATGTTTGCCCTTTAGTTACACGCTCTCCAGGTTGAGCAATGACATTTATAATTGCACCATCCATTGGGGCACGAATTTTACCATCCCCTGCCACATCGGCAGTCTCAGGTGGTAAATAGGTAATATTTTCCACCATGACGTTGCCATTCGCGCGATCTAAATAAACAAAATTACCATCAAGAACATAGTCGATTCGACGTCGAATTCCATTAATGCTATAAATCAATTGCTGTGTATTTTGCGCTACAACCTCAATCGACTGGCTTTCACCACAGGTTTCAACACTCACTGAACGACCATCACGATGCACAATGAGATCTAACTTTTGATCATCATATCGAAGTTTCAGTGGTAATGCTGAAGAAACTCCTGTGTTCCAATCTGTTTGCGCAGATGCATTTATCAACAACGCTGCAATCAATGCTAAGCTTTCTAAATTTAGACTCTGTTTATTCAAACTCACATCACTTTGGAAATGCTGTTGAATAAAACCAGTGTTCACATCACCCTCCACCACAAGTGGATGACGTAATAAGTTAACTAAAAACTCCTTATTACTGTTTACACCAAGCAGTACAGAGTCATTCACCGCACGTGCAAGTAAACGGATTGCATCGGTACGTGTTTTACCATGTACGATAATTTTTGCGACCATTGGATCATAGAATGGGCTAACTTCATCGGTTGGCATCATGCCGTGGTCAATACGTACGCCTTCTAAATCCGCAGGTTGCCAACGCAATACTTTACCTGTTTGTGGTAAGAAGTCTTGGCGTGGGTCTTCTGCATATAAACGCACTTCAATGGCATGACCATTCATAGTCAATTGTTCTTGCTTAAGCGGTAAAGTTTCACCGTTTGCCACACGAAGTTGCCATTCTACAAGATCAAGACCAGTAATCATTTCTGTTACAGGATGCTCTACTTGTAGACGTGTATTCATTTCTAAGAAATAGAACTCACCTGATTGGTCAAGTAAGAATTCAACTGTACCTGCACCCACGTAGTTACATGCTTTAGCGGCTGCAACTGCGGCATTCCCCATTGCTTGACGTGTTTCTTCAGTCAATACTGGACATGGTGCTTCTTCAACTACTTTTTGGTGACGACGTTGAATCGAGCAATCACGTTCAAATAAATACACGTAGTTACCATGTGTATCACCAAAGACTTGGATTTCTACATGGCGAGGTGCAATGACTGCTTTCTCGATAATCAGCTCACCCGAACCAAACGCATTTTCTGCTTCAGAACGTGCAGTTTTTAAGGCTTCAAGCAAATCAGCTTCTTGATGTACAAGACGCATACCACGTCCACCACCACCTGCTGATGCTTTCACCATCAATGGAAAACCTACTTTTTTCGCTTGATCTGCTAAAAAGTCGATGTCTTGTTGGTCGCCCTCATAACCTGGTACACAAGGTACACCTGCTTCAATCATGGCGATTTTAGACAAACGCTTGCTACCCATGAGCTCGATCGCACCTGCTGGCGGACCAATAAAGGTAATGCCATTTTCTGCACATGCTGCAGCAAAATCAGTATTTTCAGATAAGAAACCATAACCCGGATGCACGGCATCTGCGCCCGTTTTCTTACACGCTTCGATGATATTTGCAATCGACAAATAAGATTCTGATACTTTTGAAGGGCCAATATAAACAGCTTCATCTGCTACTTGTACATGACGCGCATTTTTGTCGGCATCAGAATACACAGCAACGGTTTCGTAACCTAAGGCTTTTGCTGTACGCATCACACGAGCAGCAATTTCACCACGGTTTGCAACTAATACTTTTGTAAACGCCATAGTTCCACCAATATTCTTTAGGCTCCTCTTGTTTTGAGGAGCGTATCCTTTTTAATTCACATTCATACAGGCGTTGGAATGTGGTTTATTCTGCCCAGCTTGGCTGACGTTTTTGGATAAACGCCATAGTACCTTCCATGCCTTCTGCACTTGCCACTGCTTCTGCAAATTGGCGTGCTGCATCATCTAATAACGGCCCCAATTCTTCTTTGGTGGTACGATGTAATAATGCTTTGGTTGCACGAGATGCCAATGGCGCACAGCGTTTGATTTGGGTAATGGTTTCTTCAAGTGCCGATGCAAGTTCAACTTCATCTGCAACCACTTGATGCACAATCCCCACCTCTAAAGCAGTTTGACCTTTAAAACGCATTCCTAAAAGTGCTAAGCGACGTGCTTGAGTTAAGCCAACACGTGTCACTACAAACGGTGCGATTTGTGCAGGTAAAATCCCTAAGCCAGTTTCAGGTAAGCCAAATTGTGCTTCTGCATGAGCAATGGCTACATCAGATACACATGCCAAACCAAAACCACCACCAAGTACAGCACCTTCAAGTACAGCAACTACAGTTTGCGGTGCTTGATCCACTTGCTCAATCATTGCACCAAAGGTACGGTTAAAATCGGTATAAGGTGTGTTATTGCCGACTTCCATGGCTTTAGCACGGATACCCGCCATATCTTTGATGTTTCCACCTGCACAGAAATGACCACCTTTACCACGTAAAATTACAGCACGTACAGACACATCATCTTTAATTGCTGTAAATACAGCCTGAATGGATTCCACCATTTTTAGGCTCATGGCATTACGGCTTTCAGGATGGTTTAACCATAACGTTAAAATGCCACCGTCTTGCTCTAGGATGATGCTGCCATCAACCTCTAAATTGGCAATTGAACTTGATAATGTCATATCAGATCTCCTGTTTATTTTTTCTTACCAGGAAGGATGTCCATCATCTTACAGATAATGCCAAGCATGATTTCGTCCGCACCACCACCGATCGATACTAAACGACCATCACGGTAGAATTGTGCTGCTGGGTTATCTGCCATAAAGCCATTACCACCCCAGAACTGTAAGCAGCTATCCGCAACTTCACGCGTTAAACGACCTGCTTTCAGTTTTGCCATAGACGCCATTTGCGTTACGTTTTCGCCTTCGATATGTAATTGGCAAGCACGATAGGTTAATGCTTTCAGCGCTTCGATCTCAGTCATTAATTCAGCAAAACGGAAATGGATATATTGGTTATCAATTAATGGCTGACCAAATGTCGTACGCTCTTTAGTGTACTGAATTGTTTTTTCGATACATTGCAACATACCACCCATGGCGTTAGCAGCACCCCACATACGCTCTTCTTGGAACTGAAGCATTTGCATCATAAAGCCCATGCCTTCTTGACCCACTAAGTTACGCTGTGGCACACGTACGTTGTCAAAGAACACCTGTGCAGTGGTACTTGAACGCATACCTAACTTGTCTAATGGCTCAGAGAATGTAATACCCGGTGTATTTGCAGGAACCACAATCATTGATTTGTTAAAGTGTGGCTTACCATCAGAGGTATTCGCTAATAAACAGAAGAAGTCTGCTTGTAGAGAGTTTGTAATCCACATTTTGTGACCATTGATGATGTAATCATCACCATCTTTAGTTGCTGTGGTTTTTAGTGCTGCAACGTCAGAACCTGCTTGAACCTCAGATACTGCAATCGCTGCAACTTTTTCACCTGCAACTGCTGGCGTTAAAAACTCATCACGTAACTCTTTAGAACCAAAACGTGCAATCGCAGGCGTTGCCATATCGGTTTGTACACCCATCGCAAGTGCAACACCACCAACATTGATACGACCTAATTCTTCTGCAACCACCAAGTTATAAGAATAATCGAGTGCCAAACCGCCGTTTTCTTCAGGTTTACAGATACCCAATAAACCCAAATCACCCATTTTTTTGAATACTTCGTGGATTGGGAAACGACCTGCTTTTTCCCATTCTGCTGTAAATGGGTTGATTTCGTTTTCTACAAATTGACGTGTTGTACGGCGTAGCGCTTCATGTTCTTCAGTAAATTTCATTTTTGTCTTCCTTAAAATTTCAATATTTTTTTTAATCTTTAATCTCCCTTGCGAAGCCATGCTTCTCACCACTTTAAAAAGAGGGGGAATTCCTCACTTTTCACAGGGATGAGGAATATATTCCGCAAGAGGGATTTATTAGAATCTTGGTACACCAAAACGTGTTGGATTTAGTTCACGTGCTTGTGATTCATTAATCGTTTGCAATAAGAAAATCAGCAATTTACGTGTATCACGTGGGTCGATAATGCCATCATCATGCAACATTGCAGTATTAAATAGCGCTGTAGATTGTGACTCTAATTTCATCGCTGTTGATTGTTCTAAGAAGTCCAACATTTGCTCATTTGGCTCCATGCCAGATTCACGTTGTTTCGCCTCTGCAACAATACGAAGTACCTTACCAGCTTGCGCACCACCCATTACCGCAACACGAGAGTTCGGCCATGAGAAGATAAATTGTGGGCCAAGTGGACGACCACACATTGCATAGTTACCAGCACCGTATGAACCATGTGCAATGATCGAAATCTTCGGCACTGTACAATTCGCAACAGCTTGGATCAGTTTAGAACCATGTTTAATGATGCCGTTTTGTTCTGCATCTGTACCCACCATAAAACCTGTGGTGTTATGCAGGAATAAAATTGGGCGTTTGGTTTGTTCACATAATTGAATAAACTGTGCTGCTTTTGCTGCACCTTGTGGCGTAATCGGGCCATTATTAGTAATGATACCTAAGTGCATACCACCAATTTGCGACCAACCACATACCGTATGTGAATCATACTCATTTTTAAATTCGAAGAAATCAGAATCATCAACAATACGTGCAATGATTTCTTTCATATCCAATGGTTGTTTTGGATCTGATGGAATGATGCCAAGTAATTCTTCTGCTGAATAACGTGGCTCTTTATATTCTGGTGTTTCAAGCTTAACTTGCTCTTTCCAGTTTAAATGCTTAAAGATTTCACGTGCGATACGGATACCATCAGCATCATTTTCTGCTAAGTATTCTGCTGTACCGGCCACTTGTGCATGCATTTCTGCACCACCCAATTCTTCAGCAGTTGCCACTTCCCCTGTTGCTGCCAATAACAATGGCGGTCCTGCAAGCAACATTTCAGTTTGCTTACGTACCGTAATCACATAATCAGAAAGACCCGGTTGGTATGCACCACCTGCTGTGGCATTACCATGGACTACAGAGACTTGTGGAATCCCTTTTGCAGATAAACGTGCTTGGTTGGCAAAGGTTGTACCACCAGCAGTAAATACTTCTGCTGCGTAGTTTAAGTTTGCACCACCACTTTCTGCTAAAGTAATGATTGGTAATTTTTGCTCTAACGCAATTTGGTGTAAACGAAGGCTTTTGTGTACACCCATTGGAGCAATCGTACCACCTTTGATCGCACTATTATTGGCAGCCACCATACAACGTGTACCGTTTACAAAACCAATCCCTGCAATGATCCCGCCACCTGCTTCTGAACCATCTTTATCATCATGCATCTTGTAACCCACAAGACCACACAACTCTACAAATGGAGAATCTGCATCGAGCAACATACGCACACGCTCATGCGGTAAAATCTTTCCTTTTTTATCAAACTTAGGCTTAGCTTTATAAGAACGATCTAGCGCACTTTTTTGAATCGCTCGAATCTCTTCGATTTGCTCGAGCAATTTCGCTTTATTCTGTTCAAATACTTCGCTTCCTACTGCAACTTCGGACTGAATCACTGCCATTCCGTTTCCTCCTTGTTCCTTATAATCTGGATTAATTCTTTTCGTCTTTTTTCTTTAGTACATCTGGAATAAATGCACGGTGGAAGCCGTTATAAGACTCACTATTTTCTGCAGATGATAATGGGAATACGCGTGTACCTTGTGAAGCCGCACCATCGATACGTACTGTCATCCCTGAAACAAAGTTGGCCGCTTCAGAAAGTAAATACACAATCGCTGAAGACACTTCCGATTCTGTTCCCATACGTTGTAAAGGCACATTGCCTGAAAGGTTTGGGATAATGAATTCTGCGACAGGGCCTGAATAGGTATCCATCCCTGATGAGATAATCCAACCCGGTGCCACACAGTTTACCCGCACACCTGATTTACCCCATTCCACCGCAGCCGTTTTGGTCAGGTTATCAACACCTGAACGTGCTGCACCTGAGTGCCCCATACCCGGCATACCGCCCCACATATCTGCTGCCATATTGACGATGGCACCGCCATTTTTTGCCATCCACTGGTTATAGGCTTCACGCATAAGATAGAAGGTCGAATGTAAGTTATTACGGATGACCGCATCAAAACCATTGGCAGAAATACTTTCTAATGTTGATGGGAACTGACCACCTGCGTTATTCACTAAACCATCAATACGACCGAATTTTTCGATCACTTCCGCAATCATTTTTTTAACTTGTTCTTCTTCGCGGTTATCACACACGATGCCATGTGCACGACCACCATCTTCAGTGATTTCAGCAATCACTTTTTCAAGTTTTTCGATCTTACGACCTGTAATCACCACTTGCGCACCAAGTGATGCAAGCTCATGCGCCGTACAACGACCAATGCCCGAGCCACCACCTGTTACAATCACGACTTTGCCAGCGAATGCATCATTTCTAAAAATTGATTGATAACCCATTGCGCATATTTCCATTTTTAATTGATGTAAATTGTTTTAGATTGGGCACCATGGCGATGCCCAAATTTATGCTTACAGTAAATCTGCAGGCACTTTCACTGGCATATCTAATAATTGCTGTGCAAAGGCTTTACCTTGTGGGTCAATACGTAAACTTGCAACACCACCACCACCAAGCGCATCAATTAACAAGAAGTTAAGTGCATTTAAGCCCGGCAATTCATAGCGACGTACTTCGCCACCATTACCACCTTCAAACACATGCTTCATATATTCCGCAACATTCGCTTCAGTTAAAGATGCACGAATCCAAGGTAAAAATTCTGGTTTACGTGCAAGTACACCGATGTTGCTGTAGTTACCTTTATCACCACTACGTGCATGTGCAACTTGTACTAAAGGCACTTCAACTTCATTACCTGTTAAAGTTGCCACTTCACCTGCTGGAATGGTTGGGATTTCTTGTGGTGCTTCACCATGCGGAACATCAACTTTATGACGCTCGCCATTGATATCCACCTCGATATTTAATTTCGATTTTTCTACCAAGAACGAGAATAATTTAATTACTGGAGATGGTTTTGGACGCCCCCCCACAATCCCTGTTAATGCAGGTGCCATACCTGTAGAAGCTTGTGCAATTTCAGAAGCAAAGAACATACATGCTTCTTTAAACATATGTTTAACTGCAATTTTCACCACAACTTCACGTGGATTTTGCACACGTCGGTTTGCACCATAAGTTGTTTCCGTACCTAAAATCTCAATAGATTTTTCAGTAAATGGTGGAATTGAACGAAGCGCCATTACACGCTCAACTTTATTTAAAATTGCATTAGAAACGGCATAAGCTTTTTCTTCTGCATCTTGGCCTGCAAGTAAGAAGCTGACTAATACACGGTTACCATCAGGATAGGTCGTGCTTACTTTGTAGTGTTGTGTTGGCGCTGTACCTTTTGCACCTGTCACAAGTACACGATGCACACCCACTTGCTCAAGTTTGACTTGGCTAAAATCAGCCGTTACATCAGGCAATAGATAAGCTTGTGGATGACCAATCTCATATACAATTTGTTCGCCTACCGTACCCGGAGATACTAAACCACCTGTACCATTTGGCTTAGTCACCACAAATGATGAATCTGCTTTCACTTCAACAATTGGGAAGCCCATATTGTCAAAGCCTTCAACCAAACGCCAATCTGTGAAGTTACCGCCAGTACATTGTGCACCACACTCAATCACATGACCTGCAAGTGCCGCCTGTGCCAATTTATCGTAATCCGCTAAATCCCATTTGTATTCATGCAATAAAGGCCCAATCACCACAGCCGAATCCACGACACGACCTGTGATCACAATGTCTGCACCTAAATCCAGAGCGTCACGAATCCCTACAGCACCCAAATAAGCATTACTACTTGCGACATGTGGAGGAAGATCCTCACCATTAAACATTTCTTTTATATTTTGTTTTTGAAGTTCAACGTGCTGATCCATTAAATCATCACCAAGTACCACCGCAACTTTCAAATCTAAACCAGCATTTTTGATCACTTCTTGAAGTGCATCACGGCATGCCAATGGATTTACACCGCCAGCATTACTTACAACTTTGATTTTCTTGTCCGCAATTTTGTTGATGAGCGGTGTCATAACACGACTAACAAAGTCCAATGCATATCCATGAGAAGGATCTTTCATTTTGGCTTTTGCCATGATAGACATGGTGATTTCTGAAAGATAATCAAATACTAAATAGTTAATATCCGACATGTGTACCAATTGAAATGCAGCTGTGTTGGTATCTCCCCAGAAACCTGAAGCACAGCCAATTTTTACAATTTTTTGTTCGTCCTGAATATTTGTCATAACCATCTCATTATTCTGTTTAGAATTTGAGCTTAATCTACCAAGCAAGCGCTTGGTTTGTAAAGTGCAAAATGTTATTATTATTTGCAAATCTGCTTATTGCGCTAAAATTTGCATGGAAGCAACGCGTTTAGAAAACAAAATAGGATAAAATAACAAGATGATCGCGACCTCTATTGACCAAATTCAACCAATAGCCTGCTTTGACGATACACCACGTGGTCGTTTACTTTTGGGGGCAGCTTATTTATTCCATAAACAAGGTTATGCCAAAACCACTGTTCGTGAACTCGCACAGTTTATTGGCATCCAATCTGGAAGTTTATTTCATCATTTCAAAACCAAAGACGATATTTTGGCGCATGTGATGGAACAAACCATCATTTACAATCACGCTTGCCTTGAAAGTGCCATATCCACTTCAGACCATCCAGAGCAACAACTCAAGGCTCTGATTAAAGCTGAACTCGATGCGATCTCTGGGGATACAGGTTCCGCTATGGCTGTATTGGTCTATGAATGGTTTTCACTTTCTGAGGAAAATCAGAAGAAACTATTAAAATTAAGAAATGATTATGAAGGGATATGGCTGAGTGTCATCAAGGTATTACATGACAAAGGCAAAATTAAGCACGATCCTTTTATCTGGCGAAGACTGATTGGTGGTTCAATCGCTTGGACCGTAACTTGGTACAATCCAGAAGGGAAAATGTCACTTGATGAGTTAACCAATATCGTCTGGGATATGGCAATGAATGCTTAACTTTATATCTGATCAATTAAAAAAGGTGGCTTATCCACCTTTTTATTTCTTTTAGAAGCCCAGCTGTCGGCTTGCCAAATCTTTCATAATTTCCTCAGCTCCACCGCCTATCATATTCACTTTAACTTCGCGATATATACGTTCAGATTTCATGCCACGCATAAAGCCCATGCCACCTAGTGTTTGAACGGCTGCATCAGCACAGAATTGCATAGTTTGCGTTGCTACGTTTTTGAGCATACAAATTTGTGCAATCATTTCATTCCCTTGAAGTTCAGGACGCCCCATTTTATATGCCGTATCTTCAAGTAAAGCGCGAGTCGTTTGTAAACGTGTTGCCATATCTACCAATTTATGACGAACAACTTGATGATCTACCAAGCGTTTACCAAAAGTACGTCGCTGTTGAGCCCAATCTAGAGCTTCTTCATAACAAACTTTTGCATAACCATAACTACTCGCAGCCAAGAAAAAACGCTCCATATTGAAGTTATTCATGATAACAAAGAAACCCATATTCTCAGGACCAATCAAATTTCTTGCAGGCACTTTAACTTGATCGAAGTGTAGATGAGCGGTATCAGAAGCCCACCATCCCATTTTATCTAACTTCGTTTTTGTAATACCTGGTGTATGGGCATCAATCAGTAGCATTGAGATACCATTGGGTCCTTTTCCTTCAGGATCAGTTCGAACGGCAACGGTATAGTAATCAGCGCGAATACCAGAAGTAATAAAGGTTTTTTCGCCACTGACTACATAGTAATTACCTTCTTTTACTGCTTTTGTTTTAAGTGCTGCAACATCAGACCCCCCTCCCGGTTCTGTTATTGCTAATGCCGAAATCTTCTCACCTGATAAGATTTGTGGCAAAACCTCTGCTTTCACCTCTTCACTTGCAAAGCTATTGATTGGCGGTGCACCGATCATATGTGAAAGTAATGAAGCGATTAACCCTCCTGATGCAGCCTTTGCCAACTCCACACACCCCAATAAAGTATAGAATGCATCTGTATCAGGGATACCACCGTATTTTTCATCAAAACCTGATGCCATCAATCCAACTTCTGCAGCTTTTTTGTAGAGTTCTCGTGGAAAAGATTCGGCTTCATCCCACTCATTTACATAGGGAATAATTTCTTTTTCTACAAATTTTTTTACTGCATCTGCAAATGCAAAGTGTTCATCT
This sequence comes from Acinetobacter sp. ANC_7511, assembly GCF_056779975.1. Taxonomy (NCBI): domain Bacteria; kingdom Pseudomonadati; phylum Pseudomonadota; class Gammaproteobacteria; order Moraxellales; family Moraxellaceae; genus Acinetobacter; species Acinetobacter sp. ANC_7511. Next base: position 272 of record NZ_JBWYIY010000019.1, on the reverse strand, counting down.
GTGTAATAGATCGGATTGTATTGCATCAACTATGTCCCTGAAATTATTTAAATCCTCATAGGCATACTGACATTTATTGTTGTTTTTTTAATTGCAAGAATCATCAATCTTTTGGCATAAATTAACTGAATGGAGCTTCTTATTTAATTACAAGGGTTTAATTATTTTCAAATTCAATTTTTATATATAAAAAAACACCCCCTTGTATTGAAGGGGGTGTTTAGAATAATGAGCTGGCGATGACTTACTCTCACATGGGTAACCCCACACTA
>NZ_JBWYIY010000018.1:0-61438 GCF_056779975.1 Acinetobacter sp. ANC_7511 | reverse complement strand
AAATCGTGCCTGTGACTATTCCACAGCGTAAAGGTGATGCGGTTGTGGTGGCAAAAGATGAACATCCTCGTGCATCAACCACTTTAGAAGCCTTAACCAAGTTAAAACCTGTTGTAAAAACAGACGGTACAGTAACCGCAGGTAATGCATCAGGGATTAACGATGGTGCTGCTGCGATTCTGATTGCGTCTGATGAAGCTGTTGAAAAATATGGTTTAAAACCTCGTGCCAAAGTGATTGGTGCAACCACCGTTGGGGTTGAACCTCGCATTATGGGCTTTGGTCCGGCACCTGCGATTAAAAAGTTACTGGCTCAAACAGGTTTAACACTAGAGCAAATGGATGTGATTGAGCTGAACGAAGCGTTTGCAGCACAAGCATTGGCGTGTACACGTGACCTAGGTTTAGCCGACGATGATGCACGTGTAAACCCAAATGGTGGTGCAATTGCACTGGGTCATCCATTGGGTGCATCAGGTGCGCGTTTGGTGACGACTGCTCTCAACCAACTAGAAGCAACTGGTGGCAAATATGCATTGTGCTCTATGTGTATTGGTGTGGGTCAAGGCATCGCTTTAATTATCGAACGTGTTTAACTATTAAAAACCCCCTCCCTTTTCTAAAGGGAGGTCGGGAGGGATTCTATGCCTACTTTTTCTTCAAATGATGCGCAAATCAATTATCAAACTTTTGGTGATTCAAGCAAGCCTGCTCTTGTTTTCTCTAACTCTTTAGGGACAAATTTCAGCATGTGGCAATCACAAATTGAGTTTTTTAAAGCTTCTCATTACGTGATTTGTTATGACACACGTGGTCATGGTGCATCGGACGCGCCTCAAGGTCCATATACCATTGATCAACTTGGTCAAGATGTGGTGAATTTACTCGACCATTTAAATGTTGAAAAAGCTGCATTCTGTGGTATTTCGATGGGTGGTTTGACAGGCCAATGGTTAGCGATCAATCATCCTCAACGCTTTAGTCATGTGATTGTGTGTAATACCGCCGCTAAAATTGGCAATGAAAATGCTTGGAATGCTCGTGCCGTATTGGTTCGTGAACAAGGTTTAGCACCGATTGCATCAACGGCTGCAGGTCGTTGGTTTACAGATCCCTTTATCCAAAGCAACCCAGCAGTGATTGAAAAACTTTCAAACGACTTAGGAGCTGGCAGCCCTGAAGGTTATGCAAGCTGCTGTGAAGCTTTGGCTAAGGCGGATGTGCGTGAACAACTCAAACAGATTTCGATTCCTGTATTGATTATTGCAGGTCAGCAAGACCCTGTGACCACTGTGGCAGATGGTCAGTTTATGCAAGCCGCGATTGCGGGTAGTCAACTTGTTGAGATTAATGCTTCGCACATTTCGAATGTTGAACAACCACAGGCGTTTAACCAAGCTGTGGCTGAATTTATTCAGGCTTAAGTTCGGAACAACTCAAACCTGAACTCAGGAAACATCACTTGTCAGGGGTGACTCATCTTGACGCTTTGCCAGATTGCTCCACCAGTCTGGCTTTTTTTTATGCCCTAGACTTCAATCATTTATTCAGTAAATTTTAAGAAATAAAACCTAATCTCAGCATAGTTAAATATTAGAACTCATCGCATGCGCTACACATCTATCATTCAGCAATGGAAGAAACCAACGATAAGCCTAGCACTATTCAATTTAGTACTCTCAGTATGGGTTGGCATTGGTTTAAATATTGCGTTCTACAAACAACTTACTTCACTCACACCTTATCAAGGTTATCCAGCAATTCTTTTTTTAATAGGTTCATCTGTCTTAATCACAGCCGCTTATTTTTTTATTTTCAATCTTATTCATTGGAGATTGAACGTAAAGATATTTGCAAGTATCTGGATTGTATTAGGCGGTATGTCTGCATATTTTGTAAGTAGTTTAGGCATTATTATTAATGCTGATCAGATTCAAAATATGATGCAAACCAATACGATGGAAGCACTTGATCTGATAAATATAAGATTATTTATTTGGGTTGTATTTTTTATTTTAGCGCCTCTTTTTTTTATTTATTGGGTGAATATCAAAAAATCAACGTTTTCTCATACCCTTTGCAGGAAAATGTTACACAGTGCAATCAGTTTAATTTTAGTGTTAGGTTGCGCTTATTTATATTATGTTGACTATGCAGCTATTTTTAGAGAAAACAGAGAGTTGAAAGGAATGATCAGCCCTCAAAATGTCGTTGCAGCGTCCTTCAGTTATTATAAACATCTTCAACCTCCCAAAAATACTATAATTCAACCCTACGGACGTGATGCACACCAATTTATTCAAACGGCGACCCATCAAACTCCAAAACTGATGGTTTTAGTGATAGGAGAAACAGCACGTGCAGAAAGTTTTCAGTTGAATGGATATGATCGAGCTACAAATCCAGAATTAAGCAAATTAAATATAATCAATTTTCGTAACGTCAGTTCCTGTGGTACTGCAACGGCGGTATCCGTACCTTGTTTATTTTCTGGTATGACTCGACAAGCATATACAGAAAAAGTCGCAAGACAACGGGAGAACTTACTCGATATTATTCAACGTGCGGGCTACAATGTAACGTGGATCAATAACAATTCAGGATGCAAAGAAGTTTGTAATCGGGTTGAGCGTTATGAAATTCCCGAATCTATTCGTAAGCAATGGTGCGATTCTAAGGGTGAATGTAAAGATGAAATATTGATTGATAGCCTTAATGCCTATATACAAGCCATTCCCAAAAATGATAAAACGCCAAGACTTATCGTACTCCATCAAATGGGAAGTCACGGCCCAGCTTACTATAAACGGTCCACTCATCAATACACACCCTTTCAGCCGACCTGTAACACCAGCGCAATTCAGGGATGTAGTCAACAAGCTCTGATCAATACATATGATAATTCAATTGTATATACAGACCATATTCTCGCTTCGACAATCAATTTATTAAACAAACAAACTCAATTTCAATCCGCTTTATGGTATTTATCAGATCATGGTGAATCCACGGGTGAACATGGAATCTATTTACACGGCGCCCCTTATCAAATTGCACCATCACAACAAACTCATGTCCCGATGATCATGTGGTTTTCAACAGCATGGCGAAAACATCAAGCGTCAACTGTACGATGCATTGAATCTCAGAAAAATGATGCACTTAGCCAAGACAATGTCTTTCACACCATGCTAAGTTTATTGAATATTCATACTACAACATTACAACCCGCATTAGACCTCAGCCAACAATGCAAACCTCAATTACAGAACAGAGCCTAATATGAATAAAATCCTGATGATTGAAGATGACTTTATGATTGCAGAGTCATCTCAAAAGTTGCTCCAATATCAATCATTTGAAGTAGTCTGGGTCAATAATGGCATCGATGGCTTAAAACAATTAAATCAACAAGCATTTGATTTAGTGCTGCTCGATCTTGGATTACCTATGATGGATGGCATGCAAGTACTCAAACATCTTCGCTCACTATTTCCTTCAATTCCTGTACTCATTATTTCAGCAAGAGATCAACTTCAGCACCGTATCGATGGATTAAATCAAGGCGCTGATGATTATCTAGTAAAACCATACGAGTTTGAGGAGTTATTAGCGCGTATTCACGCCATACTCAGACGTGCATCTCAACAAAATACACCTCAGATAAAACAAATTTTAGAGTTTGGCGGACTCAGGTTAGATCTTGAACAACATATCGCGAGTTTTGAAAATCAGACGGTTGAGTTTTCAAACCGTGAGTGGGCTTTATTAATTCCACTCTTAACTTATCCAAATAAGATTTTTTCGAAGTCTAATCTTGAAGAAAAACTGTATGATATTGAAAATGAAATCAGCAGTAATACCATTGAAGTCTATATTCATCGCATACGCTCAAAATTAGGTAAAAATTTTATTCGTAATGTGCGAGGATTAGGTTATCGGCTAGGTCAGCCTACACCATAAAACAAGAATTGATACATGACGCAACCCTACTCTTTACAAAAGCAACTTGTTGTATTTACCTCAATTTTTAGTGTGGTGATGGGATGTATATTGGTTTTTTCAGCCTATAGAACAGCTTTAGAGGAAACAAATGAAATACTTGATGCTCAGCTGAAAAATCTGGCAGAGCGCGTTGCAAAATTTAATCCAGATCCTGTAAAAAGCAAATTTTCACATTTAAAACAGTACCATGAAGAAGATTTATTTGTAGATGTTTGGGCCTATGACCAACAATCACATTTACACGAAAAGTTTAAACAGTTGGTTGAGCCAGTTGCTAACTCAGGTTTTTATCATCACACTAATCATTATGGTAAATGGCATACCTATGTGATTCCATTGAAAACTGTTCAAGTTCAAGTGAGCCAACAAGACTCTGTTCGACAAGCTTTAGCCATAGAGCTCGCAATCAACATGTTTTTACCTTATTTAATCATTATGCCCTTCGCGATTTATGGCTTAGGTTTTATAATTAGAAGAAATTTTGCTCCATTTGAGCAATTTAAATCCGAATTAAGTACACGTAAACCAAATGAGCTGACCGTAATTGACCCTCAACAGTACCCTATTGAGCTAGTACCCAGCATTCAAGCAATCAATCAATTATTTCAAAGGATCTCTGATGCCCAACAAGAACAAAAACAATTTATTGCAGACGCCGCTCACGAATTAAGAACACCAATTACAGCATTAAATCTTCAAACTAAAATTTTACTCAAAGAGCTCCCCCATCACGAATCATTAATCAAAATGAATAATGGTTTACACCGAACTCAGCATTTGGTCGGACAGCTTTTAAATCTCGCTCAACAAGATTCATTGAATGCCAGTAACGAGAAAAAAATGAGTATTCGGTTAGATGAACGTGCTTATCAATCTATTGAACAATTGATTCATTTAGCTTTAGCCAAAGAAATCGATTTAGGTATGGAACGTTATGAACACGTTCAAATTATAAATTATTCATCTGCTATAGATTCAATATTAACCAACTTAATAGAGAATGCGATTAAATACACGCCTCCCAATGGCATCATTAATGTTTCGACATTTCAAGAGAATGATATAGCTATCATTCAAGTCGAAGATAGTGGCCCAGGAATTTCAGCAGATCTCTATGAACGTATTAAAAAAAGATTTTATCGAGTTGAGCAACATCAAGAAATTGGTAGTGGCTTAGGTTTATCAATTGTTGAAAAAGCGGTAGAACGTATGGGGGGTAATCTTATCTTTGATCGCAGCCCTCAATTAGGTGGTTTATTGGTGAGAGTGGAAATTAAACTACATTAATTGCTTAGGCTAATTTAACCTTTTCTTTTAGACTAAATATTACGACATTGAACATCCAAATCAGCCAACCAGTCCAAAGATTATGACTAAAAAAATGCGCTCCTCTGAGCATTTGTGTCCATCCCATAAGCATTCCCAAGAGAATTGCACTCAATAAGTAAAATTGAGCTAATTTGCTTTTTTTGCTCCTGAACACAAAATACCCACTCAATAATGCAAAACCTGCAGAAGCATGACCTCCAGGAAAACAATGCCCAACTTTACTACTGAGACTCCAGACAACTGTCATTCCCTGAGGTTGAGCTGCATCCCACGGACACATCAAGTTCGACTGTGATTTGAACAACGCTATTAAAATAATTGAAATTAAAGCAACTGCAAAAATTGTGATGTAATTTTTAGAGGTTTCCAAACGTTGATTTCTCGATTTGGGATGAGCAACCATGACTGCAGATATCAGCATACTGCAGTACATCGCGATTAGCACATATTTAACCCATTCATGCCCGACTACACTTGGCCAAAATGCATCTTTTAAATAGAACACTCCTTTTGAATTTAAGCCTAATTGAATCAATTTCATGTCGACTGCACCATGTACTGGAAATAGATTGACCAAAATGAAATAGCTCAAGATTAAGGCGATACATTGCTTGCGATAGAAAAAACTCATACGAATACATCGAATAAAAATGTATTTAAATCAATCAGGCTTAAAATTTTCTGAACGAATTGACATCAAATAGACTTTTATACTGCATAACGATATGCTTAAACCAACCTGAGTTGGGTTTAAAAAATAAAAAAGTGTTAAGGATAACCACGATGCAAACTCAAGAATTGCTCATTCCGAATGGCAGCTATCAAATCCAAGCGGATTTATATATGCCAGAGCCGATCACAAAAGATTCTAGTATCATCATTATGGCTCATGGCTTAGGTGGAGAAAAAAGCTGTGGCTTAAACTCTTTCGCTGAAGCTTATGCAGAATTGGGATATAACTTATGCGTATTTGATCATTCTGGTTTTGGATTAAGCAGTGGTCCTGTTCAGCATCTTGTCGATAAAAATAGTCAACTTCAGGATTGGAACGTCGTTATCGACTATATTCAATCCCGATTCTATATCCCGAAAAAAAATATCATTTTATGGGGGTATTCTTTCAGTGGTGCGCATGTTCTAACATTAGCAAGTGAACACACCTTTAAAGCAGTGATCTCTAATTTTCCACACGTTGATGGTTTAGCGAGCTTGACACTGTATCCGAAAAAATATTTATTGCCTGCAACCATGATTGCATTACAAGATTTAGCCCTAGCAAAAATAGGTAGAGTCAAAACCATGCCTGTAGTTGCAAAAGATCGGTTTGCCATTTTGGCGGGTGAAGATTGCTACGATGCATATTATCGACTGATCCCAGACGGGATGCATTGGAAAAATGCTGTACCAGCTCGAATCGTTGCAACCATTGGTTTATACCGACCAACGATGATCGTTCATAAAATTCAATGCCCTGTTTTTGTGTCAGGTGCGGAACTAGATTCACTTATTCCTGTCAAAGCAACACGTAAACTCGCACAAAAACTAAAACAAGGTGAATATCGTGAGTTCGTCTGCGGTCACTTCGATCTATTTCATTCGCCCGTTTTTGATCAACTCATCGCAGCGCATCAACATTTTTTGGAAAAACTAAAATAAACTTTTAAAGTTGGTAGTTATATCCCTTACTGCTTAAGTAAAATTCACTGATGAAATGGCATTCTTTTAGAATGTCATCAGTGACTTGTTGATGCTGATAATAGCTGTGTTTCATTAATGCAAAAACCATTTCAACCAGATACACCGCTTCCTCTTTTCTATTCAATCTCAGCGGATGTACTTTCTGCTCAAATACCGCTTGTAAATCATGAGCAATCTTCTCAATCACGATTTCCTGTAAATTAAAACCATCAACATGTACTGGCCCACCCAAAATCAAAATACTTGCAGCAGGATTTGAATTGTAGAACTCAGCCACCTTAGAAATTAGATCAAAACAAATATCACGTGTTGACCAAGTTTGATAGCACTCATTTTTAAACAAAACATAGGCCTGCAGTTCATCTAAATAACGTTTCACCAATATGCTGAACAAATGATTAACTGTTGGAAAGTATTGATAAATCGTAATCTTAGGAAGATCGGACTGTGCTGCAATTTCGGGAATAGTACAGTAATTGATGCCTTGTTCTTCTAATATTTTCTTCGTTGTTTCTAATACAAGTTCTAACCTTGCTTTACTTCTTTTTTGTACAGGAAGCTTAATTTCATCAAAAAGCATTTAAACAAATCCCCTGTCTTGCTGTTTAAAAATAAATCGATTATAGTCATAAAACCAACTATAGTTGGTTATGAATAAAAAGAACATCATTCAAGGATATGAATATGAACACAGTCTGTATCATTGGTGCAGGTCCGTCAGGAATTACGGCTGCTAAAAATTGTCAACAAAATGGTATTGCATACGATATCTTCGAGAAGAATGACAAAGTCGGTGGGAATTGGGTGTTTAATTCTAAAACTGGTCATTCTTCAGTCTATGAGAATACACACATTATTAGCTCGCGTACAATGTCTGAATATGAAGATTATCCAATGCCAGACAGTTACCCTGATTATCCACGACATGATCATTTGCAGCAGTATTTTGAAAATTATGCCAAACATTTTGGTGTATATGACAAGATTAAATTTCATCACACTATTAACCATATTCATAAAAATGAAAATAAAAAATGGGTGGTGGATTACACCGATGATCAAGGTAAAGAACAACAGAAAATATATGACTATTTAATGGTTGCAAATGGTCATCACTGGAAACCGAAATACCCTGAGTATGAAGGTGAATTTACTGGCAAGTGGATGCATTCACATGATTTTAAAGGTGTAAATGACGACTGGCGTGGAAAGAAAATTTTAGTCATTGGTGCAGGTAATTCAGGCTGTGATGTTGCTGTAGAATCAGCACGTGTCTCAAAAGATGTGTATATATCGATGCGCAGCCCACAATGGTTTGTTCCAAAATTTATGTTTGGACATCCCGCAGACATACTCGTCAAGTCAATGGAAAAACTTCCGCCCAAAATGCGCCAAAAAATTCTGACCAAATTGGTAAAAGCATTCAGTGGAAATTACGCAGATTTTGGCTTGCCTGTAAATGACAAACCGATGCTGACACAACATCCAACGGCAAACTCTGACTTCATTGACTATGTACGTCACGGTAAAATCAAACCAAAACCAGCGATCAAGCGTCTCAATGGTAAAATTGTAGAATTCGTCGATGGTACTCAACAAGAGTTTGATATTATTTGTTGTTGTACTGGTTTCTGGACCGTCTTCCCTTTCTTCGATAAAGATTTTATAGATTTCCAACATGCTGAAAAATTACCGCTTTACCGTAAAATGATGCATGCAGAACATGACAATCTTTATTTCATTGGTTTATTCCAGCCACTAGGTTGTATTTGGCCAATTTCAGATCATCAAGCCAATTTGGCATGTCAGGAAATCTTAGGAAAATATAAACGTCCTGCTGATATGAAAAAAGCGATTCAGCATGAGTTAGATCATCCACATTACAACTTTGAAGGCGGTCAACGTCATGCAGCAGAGGTTGACTATAATGACTTCCGCGCTGAACTCGTGTCAGACCTTAAAACTGCTGGTGTCATCATTCCAGAGCGTAAACCTTTGGTTTCAATCCGTAAATTAGTTGGTTCTTTACTGACTGCATAATTTAGTGTATTTCTAGGTCATCAGTGAGTGTTACGTTAATCGTGAGCACTCACCTTACATAAATATAATCAACTCAAAATAAAAACTTAAATGATCAATAGCAGGAGCTTTGCATGCACGGACGTATGATGTTTCAACCTTTATTAATCAGCAGTTTACTAGAACATGCTGCTGAATTTCATAAAGACACCCTGATCGTTTCAAAAAACACCGATGGATCACTTTACGAAACCAATTGGGGCGATGTATCGGATAATGCTAAACGTGGTGCAAAGGCATTAAATGAACTTAAACTCATTCACGGCGATTGTATTGCAACATTAGCTTGGAACAATCATCGTCATTTAGAGGCTTGGTATGCTATTTCTGGTAGTGGTTTAATCTGTCACACCATTAACCCAAGATTATTTCCAGAACAACTGATTTTCATTATTAATGATGCACAAGATAAAGCGATTATTTTTGATAAAACATTCCTACCTTTGATTACAGGAATAAAAGCACATATTCCACTGGTGCAACATTTCATCTGCTTAGATGCACCTGATGAAAAGATTCGTCAATCCTTACCCGAAGTCTTGTTCTACGATGATTTAATTGCGGGTCAAACTGCAGAATATACATGGCCTGAATTTGATGAAACCACTGCTAGTTCACTATGTTATACCTCTGGCACAACAGGCAATCCTAAAGGTGCTCTCTATTCTCATCGCTCAACTGTTCTTCACAGTTTAGCGGCCAGCTTACCTGACTCACTCAATCTGTCAGCCAAAGACATTATTTTACCTGTAGTTCCGATGTTTCACGTTCATGCATGGGGAACACCTTATGCCGCAGCGATGGTAGGTGCTTCAATTATATTACCAGGGCCGGGTCTTGATGGCGAGAGTCTAGTTAAACTCATTGATCAATATGAAGTGACTGTTGCACTTGGTGTTCCTACCATTTGGCAAAGCTTGTTGATTGCTGCAAAAGCAATGAACAGTTCACTGACCTCTTTAAAACGTAATGTCATTGGTGGCTCGGCTTGCCCACCAAGCATGTTAGCGACATTCCGTGATGTATATGATTGTGAAACCATTCATGCATGGGGGATGACTGAAGCTAGTCCACTTGGCACTGCCAATCAATTCAAAGCCAAACATAAACAACTTTCTCAGGATCAACAAGCAAATCTACGTCTTTCCCAAGGTCGCCCGCCGTTTGGAGTCAGGATTCGTTTAGTGTCTGAAGAAAGAGGAACCGATCTTGTTCCACATGATGGTGAGACTATTGGTAATTTACAAATCAAAGGACATTGGATTGTTGACAAATACTTTGGTCAGTCCGACTCACCATTGACCAGTGATGGATGGTTTGATACTGGAGATATTGCGTCTATAGATGCTGATGGCTATCTGCATATTAGTGATCGTGCCAAAGACTTGATTAAATCTGGTGGAGAATGGATCTCTTCTGTAGAGCTTGAAAATATCGCAATGGGTCACCCAGAAATTGCGATGGCTGCGGTCATCGCAGCACAACATCCAAAGTGGGATGAAAGACCTGTCTTAATCGCCGTTAAACATCCTAATAGCCAAATCACTGAACAACAACTCATTGATTACTATGCTGATAAAATTGCTAAATGGCAAACTCCAGATAAAGTGATTTTTGTCGATGCCATACCGCTTAGCGGCACTGGAAAAATGCTAAAAAGAAAACTTCGCGAAGAATATGGACATGTATTAATGTGAGTTCAGGTTAATTTCTCAACTCACTCATACTAACTAAATAAAGCTGTAACTGTACATCAGTTACAGCTTTATATTTAAGCCATTACGAATAATTAAATTAGCAGTATCACGACCTGACAGATATGCACCATGCACAGTGCCTGCATAATCGGTATGACAATGTTCACCTGCAAAATATACTTGCGCTGGATGCTCTTTTTTAAAGATCTCTACATCATCTTTAGTATGTTCAACTTTTGGAAAACTAAATGAACCTAAACTAAACGGATCACTTCCCCAGCGGGTAATTATGATGTTCTGAATTTCATTGGAGTGCATGCAAATCTTCAATATTTTCTTGATATATTCATGCACCTGTTGATCCGTTGCTTGATCAACCCATTCTGACTTTGTACCTCCAACGAGAAGTAGATAAGTCGGTTTATTATATAAACGACTAAAATCTAAAATACTATACAGCTCACGCTCATCCCAAAAAAATGCCGTATTGTGTTTAAGTGCATTCCCATTAAATTCTAGAGCTTTTGAAAATTGTATAAATATTTTATTGAAAGAACCAAAACCCAGCTTTTGAATCGATCGGACTAATCCACTAGGCAAAGGCGGCTCAAACTTAATTTTATCTTGCTTTAAAATACCGAGTGGAACTGTCACCACAACTTGAGAACCTGTGTAAAGCTGTCCACATGCTGTTTTTATCTGCACTTGATGAGAGTCATGATCGATTTCAACAATATCTGCATTCGTATGAATCTCTAAATCAGTAGCCAGAACTTTAACAATCTGTTCATAACCTTTTGGAAATATCACTTCATCGCCTGAGAAGTAGCCTTCAAAATCCATAAAATTATGGGCTAATTGCTCTAAATCAGTCGCAAAAGGATCATTGGCAAGCCTTGAGTAATACTGCTTAATTTTTTGTGTGATGACGTCTCGATCAAAATAATGAAGTTGAAAACGTATCGTTCCTAAAACATTCTCAAGTTGCTCAAAAGCGGAGATATCCTGCTCTTTTGATTTATTTTGAAAAACCTTCTGAACATCACGAAGGCATTTTTCAAATTCTAAGCTCTCTTGTTCGGTAAATGGCTGACCATTGGCATGAAAATAATCCACTTGATCATAATTAAAAACTTGAGTACTTATCCGATTGGACTCTGCAATTTTCCATATCGGATTATTATCAATACCATGTATCCATGATGCACCAAGGTCAAAACAATGACCATCAATGTTTTGTGTATGTATTCTCCCACCTATACGATCACGTGCTTCTAAAACAACAACATTAAATCCTGCTGATTTTAAATGCTGAGCAGAACTTAATCCTGCAACACCAGCGCCGATAATATAAATAGGATGATTAAAGTCGTTCATTCATTTTTTATTAGAAAAAATTCGCTTAAAGATATCGCGTTCAAAACTGTGAAAATAGTCGTGTGATGTAATAAATTTAAAATGATTGGTAACTTAAGAAGAGTTTAAAATTGTTTGAATCGAATAAATCACAAAAAAACGGCCATGAAGACCGTTTTTTAGAATGCTTTGATTTTCTCCTTAATCTGCTGAGATATCTTCAAATAAAACTGAAGATAAATAGCGCTCTCCAGCATCAGGTAAAATCACCACTATGGTTTTACCCGCATTTTCAGGACGTTGAGCAAGTTCATGAGCGGCCGCTAATGCTGCACCACTTGAAATCCCCACAAAAATCCCTTCTTTGATTGCAGATTGGCGAGCAAAATCAATTGCAGTTTGATTTTCAATCGCGATAACTTCATCCACCAAATCTAAATCTAAGTTCTTAGGAATAAAGTTTGCACCAATGCCTTGGATTTTATGTGGTCCCGGAGTCAGTGTTTCGCCACGCTTAGCTTGTCCAATAATTGGTGAGTCTGCTGGTTCAACTGCAACTGAGTAAAGGGATTGATTTTTAACTTTCTCAAAATAACGCGAAATACCAGAGATCGTACCTCCCGTACCTACACCAGCCACTAAAATATCAACCTTACCACCCGTTGCTTCAAAAATTTCAGGTCCAGTTGTAGTTTCATGAATGGCAGGATTTGCTGGGTTTTCAAATTGCTGAGGTAAATAATAAAGCTCTGGGTTCTCAGCAACTAAACGTTCTGCTTCTTGAACAGCACCATTCATCCCTTTAGCAGGATCGGTTAATACTAAATGAGCACCCAATGCTTTGAGTACTTTACGGCGCTCGATACTCATACTTGCAGGCATAGTCAGTGTGATGTCATAACCTTTAGCAGCAGCAACAAAAGCTAGCGCAATTCCAGTATTACCACTCGTAGGTTCAACAATATGCATTCCTGCTTTAAGCACACCACGTTGTTCTGCATCTGCAATCAAAGCTGCACCAACACGGCATTTTACTGAAAATGCTGGGTTACGTGCTTCCACTTTAGCAAGAACTGTAGCCCCACCCTGTATTACACGATTAATGCGAATAAGCGGTGTATTACCAATCGCTTCAGCGTTATTACTGTATACCGCGATTCCACGATTTGAAGTTTGTGGAAATTGAGTCTCTGTGGTCATGAACAATCCTTATATTCATAAAACAATACTTTTATCATAATCCTTTTTCATTTTAGATATATAACCATTTGTACGATTTTCATATAAGATAAAATGAATAGGTTATTCTAAATATGAAATTATCACTTTACTGCTTTTAATCCATAAAAATTAGACATTTGACAAAAAGTTCTTAAATTTTGATAACCAGCCTGAAGGTATAGATTCTTAATCTCTTTCACCGTCATTAAATTAAAGTCATCATGTATTCTTTCCAACATGACCTGACTTTGTTTTTCACTTAATCCTATTTTTGTCACCAAATTTTTTAATACTAACTGATCATTTGGTTCTTCGAATTGCATCAGATCGAAACTCAGAACCACACCATCTTGTTTCAAAGCATGGTAAATATCACCTAAAAAACTCTTTTTGTATGCATGTGAAACAAAATGAAAAACCAAAATACTTAATACTGCATCAAAATTTTCAGAATATTTCTGGAGCACCGTCGTGTCACCTTGCAGAATTATGACTCGGTGCATTTGCTGCTTAAACTGAACGATCTGTTTTGTTTTTTCAAGCATCGCTGCCGATGGATCAAACACTACAAACTCCGCCTTTGGAAAATGATCTAATAAATAATTCAGTTCAAATCCAGTTCCGCACCCGACAATGGCAATTTTAGCCTCTTCTTTGAGATGAGTTTCAAGCAACGCCAGTATATGTAGATGCATCAGTTCATATCCTGGTATGAGCTGCCTGATATGTTCATCATAGTTTTCTACGATTTTTGGGTGATCAAAATTCTTTGCCATATCGCTCTTCTACTATTTTTTAAAATTAAGCCGAACTTAGTGAACTAAGTTCGGCTTTGTTGTTTTTCTAGCTTGAAGTTAAAAATATCACTCAATGACGATTAAGCACTCTCATCAAAAATATTGAGTTGCTCACGCATATATTCTTGGAGTTTAAACTTCTGAGCCTTACCAGAAGCAGTCATTGGGAACTCTTTAAGAAAATGTACATATCGTGGCACTTTATTATGTGAGATATTGGCTTTGCAGTAATCTTTGATCACTTGTTCAGAACATTCATGTCCTTCATGCAAAATAATACAAGCACATAACTCTTCGCCATATTTCGGGTCAGGAAGTCCAATCACTTGGACATCGCTAACAGCAGGATGTTTATATAAGAAATCTTCAATCTCTTTAGGGAATAAATTCTCCCCCCCACGAATCACGACATCTTTAATGCGACCTTTGATTTTGATAAAGCCTTCATCATCCATTTCAGCGATATCACCGGTATGCATCCATTTTGCGACATCTACGACTTCTCGGGTTTTTTCTTCTTCATCCCAATAGCCCAGCATGACTGAGTATCCTCGTACACACAACTCTCCGAGTTTGCCACGAGGCACTACTTTACCGTGTTCATCGACTATTTTAATTTCGATATGTGGATGAACTCGACCAACAGTGCTCACTCGTTGTTCTAGCGAATCTGTGATCGAACTTTGTGCGCTTACTGGCGCTGTTTCAGTCATGCCATAACAAATCGTGATATCTCGCATATGCATACGCTCAATGACGCGCTTCATGATTTCTTTTGGACATGGACTGCCAGCCATGATGCCTGTACGTAATGTGGTCAAATCAAATTCGTCAAATTGCTCATGATCAAGCATGGCAATAAACATGGTAGGCACACCATAAGCTGCGGTACATTTCTCTTGTTCAATCGCTTTAAGACTATCAAGAGGATTAAATACAGCTGATGGATAGATCATGGTTGATCCATGTGTAATACAGGCAAGATTACCCATCACCATACCAAAGCAATGAAATAACGGTACAGAAATACAAACTCGATCTTTAGAAGTCAGTTTGATTGCCTCTCCCACAAAATACCCGTTATTCAGAATATTATTGTGTGTCAGCATGGTCCCTTTGGGGCTACCTGTCGTTCCGGAGGTAAACTGGATATTGATGGTTTCATCGAATTGAAGACCAGATGCTATCTCATTAAGTTGATCTAACTGCTCTGAAGTCGGTTCAGCCAATAAATCACTAAAGCGATAAAACCCAGTATGTTGTTGATCATCTATTTTGATCAAATACTTTAAATGCGGTAATTTTTCAGCATTTAAAACGCCATTGGTCGTATGCAAAATTTCTGGTGCAATTTGCGTCAAAATTTCTTGATAATTGGTCGTCTTAAAGGTCGATGCAATGATCAATCCTTTGCAAGATACTCGATTGAGTACGTATTCTAGCTCGTAGCTTTTATACGCAGGATTTAAGTTGACCAAAATAATTCCAGCCTTGAAGGCTGCAAATTGTGCGATCGTCCATTCCACACAATTAGGGGACCAAATCGCTAGACGATCTCCCTTTTCTAAACCGATTTTTAATAAACTACATGCAAAAGCATTTACTTTCTCTTGTAACTGCTGATAGGTCAAACGTACATTTTGATGCACACTGACCACAGCATCCTGATCGGCATATTGTAGGCATGCTTGATCAAATTTATGGCCTATGGTCATACCCAATAAGGGTTGCTCACTGGTGCCATAGGCATAACTGAGTCGTAATTGCGTCATTGAATCACACTCCTTGATTCTATTTTCTTATATCAATCCAATATTTCGTTATTAATTACGCGATTACTCGTTTAAACATGACATCCTTTTGTGTGAATTAAATTAATTTTCCTCCTTTGCCTTAACTGCATTGACACAAAAGTCTGCAATTTGCTTAACGAAATAACCTTTATAACCGTCATCAAACATCACATTACGCGATGGATTTAAAGGTTCAATCACAACGAATGTCATCGCACCAACCACGCATAATGCAGCTGTATTTAAATCTTCAAATTCGAACTCACCATTGACCTTTCCTTCGGCAAGAATCTCCTTAATGGATTGTTTTATCAGTTGCTTACTTCTAAAACGTTCATGCTCAATCGTTGGGTCTACGGGCTCAAACATGAGTGAATATGCAAGTTGAGGGCTATTCAGAGCACGTTTTACGAAAGCAGTGACGGCCTTTGTCAACTTCTCAGTCGAAGTCCAATCATTTTTTGCAATCTGATTCAGAATATCGACCTCACCTTTGATGGCCTGTGAAAGCACTTCAATCAAAATCTGATTTTTGTTCTCAAAATAGCGATAGACCAAACCACTCGAGACACCAGATTTATCTGCAATCGCTTGCACTTGTGCATCTTTAAAACCACCACCCGCAATAAGTTCGCGCGCGGATTGCAATATCGATTGACGATTTTGCTCCATACGCTCTTGCATCAAAGTGGATCTTTTATAACTCATAATTGTTCACCCAATCAACTAAAATGAATTATAAATCATTTTCTGAATCTATATTCACTTTTTTAAAAAATAACTGTATTGTATTTCTCAAGCAAGGACAAAATGCTTCACTGGAAATAAAAATTAAATTTTAGGATGAATGAAAATGAATTTACAGAGTATCGACTTTGGACTAGACGAAACACTAATCGCTTTACGTGATTCTGTAGCTGCATTCTGTGCAAAGGAAATCGCACCTATTGCTCAACAAGTTGATCAAGACAACTTATTTCCAGCTCACTTATGGAAAAAATTTGGTGATATGGGGTTACTTGGACTTACCGTGAGTGAAGAATACGGTGGTGTCAATCTGGGTTATTTGGCTCATATCATTGTCATGCAGGAAATTTCACGAGCATCTGCTTCCATTGGACTTTCATACGGGGCACATTCAAATCTTTGTGTGAATCAAATTAACCGTAATGGTAGCGAAGAACAAAAACAAAAATATCTTCCTAAATTAATTTCTGGCGAATATGTCGGTGCTTTGGCAATGTCTGAACCAAATGCGGGTTCAGATGTCGTGAGTATGAAATTACGTGCTGAAGAGCATGGTGATCACTTTGTACTTAATGGCTCAAAAATGTGGATTACCAATGGTGGAGATGCTGACGTGCTGGTGGTTTACGCCAAAACTGACATCAATGCTGGTGCCAAAGGCATGACTGCTTTCATTATTGAAAAAGGCATGGAAGGCTTTAGTCATGGGAGTCACTTAGACAAACTCGGAATGCGTGGTTCAAATACTTATCCCCTGTTCTTTGACAATGTCAAAGTGCCTAAAGAAAACGTGATGGGTGGTGTGGGTAACGGTACAAAAGTGCTCATGAGTGGATTGGATTACGAGCGTGCAGTTCTCAGTGGTGGACCACTAGGCATTATGGATGCATGTTTAGATGTGGTCATCCCATACATTCATGAACGTAAGCAATTCGGTCAATGTTTAGGTGAATTCCAACTCATGCAAGGCAAAATTGCGGATATGTATTCTACATGGTTGGCAAGCAAGGCTTTGGTTTATGCCGTGGGTGCAGCATGTGATAAAGCTGATCATGATCGTGGTTTACGTAAAGATGCAGCAAGTGCCATTCTCTACTCAGCTGAAAAAGCAACCTGGATGGCTGGTGAAGCAATTCAAACCCTTGGGGGCAATGGTTATATCAATGATTACAACACAGGTCGATTATGGCGTGATGCCAAACTTTATGAAATTGGTGCAGGAACTTCTGAAATTCGACGCATGTTAATTGGTCGTGAGTTATTCAACGAAACCAAATAATTCAAGTTAATACAAGGAAGTCATTGATGAACGAAATTAAAAGCAAAATCAATCCACGTAGTGAAGAGTTTAAAATCAATCAAGCTGCAATGCTTGAATTGGTCGCAGACTTAAAAAAACAAGCTCAAACCATTGCCTTAGGTGGTGGAGAAAAAGCACGTCAGAAGCATTTAGCACGTGGAAAACTATTACCGCGTGAGCGCATTGATCAACTCATTGATGCAGGAACTGCCTTTCTTGAAATTGGTCAACTCGCTGCTTATCAAGTTTATGCTGACGATGTACCAGCCGCAGGTGTGGTTGCAGGTATTGGTCAAGTGCATGGTGTGACATGCATGATCGTTGCCAATGATGCAACAGTTAAAGGAGGTACATATTATCCTTTAACTGTAAAAAAACATTTACGTGCGCAAGAAATTGCTGAACAAAATCATCTTCCTTGTATTTATATGGTCGACTCAGGCGGTGCATTTCTGCCAATGCAGGATGAAGTATTCCCTGATCGCGATCATTTTGGACGAATTTTTTACAACCAAGCACGCATGTCGAGTAAAGGTATTGCACAAATAGCTGTGGTTATGGGGAGTTGTACTGCGGGTGGCGCATATGTCCCTGCCATGTCCGATGAAACAATTATTGTCCGCAATCAAGGTACGATTTTCCTCGGTGGTCCACCTTTGGTAAAAGCTGCAACAGGTGAAGTGGTGAGTGCTGAAGACCTTGGTGGTGGCGATGTTCATACCCGTTTATCTGGTGTCGCAGATCATCTTGCAGAAAGTGATGAACATGCGATTCAAATTGCACGCAATATTGTTCAAAACCTAAATATCGAACCGAAAGCATTTAAGACAGAAATTGAAGAACCACTTTATAGTGCTGAGGAACTCTATGGTGTCATTCCGAGTGACTCACGCAAGCCCTTTGACATCCGTGAAGTGATTGCGCGTATCGTGGATGGTTCAAGACTTGATGAATTTAAGGCTCGTTTTGGTACAACCTTAATTACAGGTTTTGCATCTATCTACGGCATGAAGGTCGGAATCATTGCCAATAACGGAATTTTATTTTCAGAGTCTGCTCAGAAAGGTGCGCATTTCATTGAACTGTGTACGCAACGCAATATTCCACTGCTCTTTATCCAAAATATCACCGGTTTCATGGTCGGTCGCCAATATGAAAATGAAGGTATTGCCAAAAATGGAGCCAAATTGGTCATGGCAGTAGCTACCGCAAATGTTCCTAAAATCACCTTGGTGGTCGGTGGTTCTTTTGGTGCAGGCAACTATGGAATGTGCGGTCGAGCATATTCTCCTCGCTTCTTATGGACTTGGCCGAATTCACGTATTTCCGTGATGGGCGGTGAACAAGCTGCTAGTGTTCTCTCCACGATTAAGCGTGATCAAATTGAGCAACGTGGTGAAACTTGGTCAGCTGAAGAAGAAGATCAATTCAAACAACCTTATCGTGATCAATTTGAAAAGCAAGGACACCCTTATTATGCATCTGCACGGTTGTGGGATGACGGTGTGATTGATCCAGCAGAATCACGTCATGTCTTAGGTCTGAGTTTGGCTGCTGCATTGAATGCACCAATTGAACCAACTCAGTTCGGCGTGTTCCGCATGTAAGGAGAAAATGACATGAGTTATGAATTTTTACAGCTTGAAATTGAACGCCAAGTTGCGACCGTTTGGATTAATCGTGCTGAATTACACAATGCATTCAATACACAAGTGATAGAAGAGCTGAATCACTGTTTCACAACTTTAAATGCTAATGATGACGTTCGTGTTGTCGTTTTGGCAGGTCGTGGTAAAAGCTTTTCTGCAGGTGCGGACCTCAATTGGATGAAACAAGCAGGTCAAGCATCAAAAGTGGAAAATGAAGAGGATGCTTTGAAACTTGCCAAAATGTTACAAAGTTTAGCCACGCTGAAACAACCGACTATTGCACGTGTCCATGGTATTGCATTTGGCGGCGGCATGGGGCTTGCTTCAGCATGCGATATTTGTGTGGCTTCCACTGATGCTAAGTTTGCCACTTCAGAAGTGAGATTAGGTTTAGCACCTTCAACGATTAGTCCATACGTGATCCGTGCCATCGGTGCTCGTCAAGCATCTCGATATTTTCTCACGGCTGAACGTATTTCTGCAGAACAAGCAAAGCATATTGGTCTCGTCCATGAAGTTTGTCAGCCAGAACAGTTGGATGCCACCGTATCGGAAATCATTGATGCAATTTTGCTTGGTGGCCCTGAAGCTCAAGCTGCATCAAAGTCTTTGATTCGTTTAGTTGATCATCAAGAAGTCACAGAAGATTTACTGATTCAAACCGCTCAACACATTGCGCACGTACGTCAAGGTGATGAAGCCAAAAATGGCTTAACTGCTTTTTTAAATAAACAAAGCCCAGCATGGATTCAAGCAACGGCAGAACAATAAAAAGGGATTCTATATGTTTAAAAAAATTCTCATTGCAAACCGTGGCGAAATTGCATGTCGTGTGATTCGTAGTGCACAAAAATTAGGTATCGCAACGGTTGCAATTTACTCAGATGCAGATACCCAAGCGCAGCATGTCAAATTAGCGGATGAAGCTATTTATATTGGTGAATCCCCTGCTGCACAAAGTTATTTACAAGCAGATCGTATTATTCAAGCTGCACTTAAAACAGGGGCTGAAGCCATCCATCCAGGTTATGGTTTCCTATCTGAAAATGATCAATTTGCGGAAGCCTGTGAAAAAAACAATATTACTTTTATAGGGCCTCCAGTGGCTGCCATCTTAGCCATGGGTTTAAAAGCAACGTCTAAAGCATTGATGGAAAAAGCAGGTGTACCACTCACACCTGGGTATCATGGCAGCAATCAAGATGCAGATTTCTTAAAACAACAAGCTGATCAGATTGGCTATCCTGTACTGATTAAAGCCAGTGCAGGTGGTGGTGGTAAAGGCATGCGCTTAGTTGAGCGTGCTGAAGACTTTCTTCCTGCACTGAACTCATGCAAAAGTGAAGCGAAATCAAGCTTTGGCAATGATGACGTTCTAATTGAACGTTATGTTGTCAATCCTCGTCATATTGAAGTGCAAGTTTTTGGTGACAAACATGGCAATTATGTTCACCTCTTTGAACGTGATTGCTCTGTGCAGCGCCGTCACCAAAAAGTCCTAGAGGAAGCCCCAGCCCCTAAAATGGCCGAAGTTAAACTCGAAGCGATGCGTGAAGCTGCGATTAATGCTGCCCGAGCAGTAGACTATGTCGGTGCTGGAACGGTTGAGTTCATTGTTGAACAAGATGGTACAGCTTACTTCATGGAAATGAACACTCGCCTTCAAGTTGAACACCCTGTGACGGAAATGATCACAGGACAAGATTTGGTTGAATGGCAATTACGTGTTGCTTATGGTGAACGTTTGCCAAAACAACAGTCTGAATTAAAAATTCATGGCCATGCACTTGAAGCTCGTGTTTATGCAGAAGAGCCAGAGAAAGGATTTCTCCCAGCAATTGGAAAAATTAATTATCTTCATTATCCGACTCAAAATGAATGTGTCCGTGTTGATAGTGGCATTGTGCAAGGTGATGAGATCACAACGTTCTATGATCCAATGATTGCTAAACTCATCGTATGGGGAGAAAATCGTGAAGCAGCACTCGTCCAAATGCATCATGCTTTGAGCCACTTTCATGTCGAAGGCTTAGGCAACAATATTGCATTTTTAGATCGCTTAGTGGCATGTGACTCTTTCAAAAATGCCAATCTAGATACTAATTTAATTCAGCGTGAAGATGAGTTCCTATTTAAAACCACTACTCCTTCTTCGTCTGAAACAATTGTCACAGCAGCATTTATTGAACTGCATTCTCAGTTAAATGAATCCAAGCATAGAAGCCATCCAGTTTGGAAAGCAAAACCCCTTTGGAGAAGTAATGTTGATGCGCGTATACCGATAAAACTTGAACATCTCGGACAAACGTATCAAGTTGAATTTATCTCAACTTCACAAGGGTTCGAAGCACAGCTTGATGGCGAAAGCTACGCTATCTCAGGTCAGTTGCTCAATGAAAATCTCATGGCGATCTATACCTCTTTTGGTCAAGAGAAAATCAGTTTTAAAAAAACCAATGATGCGGTCACCCTCTTTAAAAATGGGCAGACTTTTAAATTTGAACTTATCAAAGCTAATTTTAATACAGATGATCAATCCTCATCTGACTCAAATCTAAAAGCGCCAATGCCGGGTGCAGTGACACAAGTATTTGTTTCAGCAAATCAACGTGTAAAAAAAGATGACGTGTTATTAACGTTAGAAGCAATGAAAATGGAATACGCTATACGTGCACCATTTGATGGTGTCGTAGTCGCAGCTTATTTCCAACAAGGTGATCAAGTGAAAGCTGGTGATGAGCTGGTTGAGTTTCAAGCTGCTGAGGAGAATGCGGCATGATGAAAACAACCAATCAAACCACACCAAATCACGATAATTTTGTGAAAATCGTTGAAGTTGGACCTCGTGACGGTCTTCAGAATGAAAAAACACCCTTAACATTCGAAGACAGACGCAATCTTATTCTTGATTTGATGAAAACTGGTTTGAAGAATATCGAAGTCGGTTCTTGTGTATCTGCAAAGTGGGTACCTCAAATGGCAGAAAGTGATCAACTCTATGCCAGCCTACCACATGATGAAGATATCCAGTTCAGCTTACTGACACCAAACCTTAAGGGATTTGAGTCAGCTTTAGCTGTAGGTTGTAAAGAAGTTGCGGTTTTCACCGCTGCTTCTGAAAGCTTCACTCAAAAGAATATAAATTGTTCAATTGAGGAAAGTTTTGAGAAGTTTGCTGATGTATTACAGCTTGCTCAACAACATGATATTAAAGTACGCGGATATGTTTCATGTATCGTCGACTGCCCTTATGAAGGTCCAATTGATCCATCTAAGGTTGCTGAAGTCAGTGCAAAGTTAATTGATCTAGGTTGCTACGAAGTATCCTTGGGTGAAACCATCGGCACAGCTACACCTGATCGTGTTTCCAAAGTTTGGAATGCATGTTTGGAACGAATTGAACCACAACTTTTAGCTGGTCATTTTCACAATACCTACGGCATGGCAATTGCCAATATCTATCAATCACTGACACAAGGCATCCGCATATTTGACTCATCGATTGCAGGACTTGGCGGTTGTCCTTATGCAAAAGGTGCTTCGGGTAATGTATCCACTGAAGACTTATTTTATCTCTTGTCCAATATGGGCTATGAAACTGGCATTGACCTAGATGCCCTGATGCTTGCGAGTCGTAACATTAGTCAAGTTTTGCAACGAAACAATCCATCTAACTATGCCAATGCGTATTGGCAAAAAAAATGTGCTTAGTACGTATCAGCATTATGAAATGATGAAGATCGGAAGCTGATTCAGGATGAACAAAATAAAAATACAATGAGGTGTTCAATGACGAACAAAGTGTATGAAAGTGCTGAAAGTGCACTGAACGATATCATTCAAGATGGTCAAACCTTAGCTGTTGGTGGTTTTGGCTTATGTGGTATTCCTGAGGCTTTGATTGCTGCCCTGAAACAAACAGGAGCTAAAGAGCTGACTTGTATTTCAAACAATGCAGGTGTAGATGGTTTTGGTTTGGGATTACTACTCGAAACAAAACAAATTAAAAAAATGATCTCGTCCTATGTCGGAGAAAATAAAGAATTTGAGCGACAATACTTAAATGGTGAACTTGAAGTCGAGCTAACCCCTCAAGGCACTTTGGCTGAAAAACTCCGTGCTGGTGGAGCTGGGATTCCTGCATTTTTTACCCAAACAGGCGTAGGTACGTTGATTGCAGAAGGTAAAGAAGTACGTGAGTTCAATGGTAAAGAATATATTTTAGAACCCTCTTTAACTGCAGATGTCGCTTTGGTCAAAGCGTATAAAGCAGATAAGGCAGGTAACCTAATCTTTAGGAAAACAGCTCAAAATTTTAATCCCGTTTGTGCGATGGCTGGGAAAATCACAGTCGCTGAAGTTGAGGAAATTGTAGAGATCGGTGAGCTCGATCCCGATTCGATACATTTGCCCGGCATTTATGTAAATCGTATCGTTCTTAACACCACACCAGAAAAAAGAATCGAACAAATGACCTTAAAGGCGGAGGCATAAGTTATGGCATGGACGCGTAATGAAATGGCGCAACGAGCTGCCTTGGAACTCGAAGATGGATTTTATGTCAATTTAGGGATTGGATTGCCTACATTGGTTGCGAACTATATTCCTGAAAATATCAATGTTTGGCTCCAATCTGAAAATGGTTTGCTGGGAATTGGCGAATTTCCAACAAAAGAAACCGTAGATGCTGACCTGATTAATGCGGGTAAGCAAACTGTTACGGCGCGAGCAGGCGCTGCATTCTTTTCCAGTGCTGATTCATTTGCCATGATCCGTGGTGGGCATGTGAATATAGCTATACTTGGCGCTATGGAAGTCTCTGAGCAAGGAGATCTTGCGAATTGGATGATTCCAGGGAAAAAAGTCAAAGGTATGGGTGGAGCAATGGATTTGGTGGCTGGCGTACAAAAAGTCGTCGTGCTGATGGAACATTGTGCCAAAGATGGCACCCCAAAAATTGTTCCGCAATGTTCACTGCCTCTTACAGGTAAAGCAGTCGTTCATCGCGTGATCACAGATCTAGGGGTCTTGGATATCACGCCTCAAGGGGTAAAACTGATAGAACTGGCTCATGACGTCACCTTTGATGAGATACAGAAAGTGACTGGTGTTCCCCTAATTCAATCGAAATAAGATCGCTAAAAAAACCACGCCTAAGCGTGGTTTTTTATTTAGAAAGCATTCATTAAAGAGACGCCTATACCCGCATAGGTAGCACGATGATTATAATCAATCAAACTCTCACCATACCCATCGAATAATTGAAAATGACCTCTAAGTTTGCCACTGATTGGGAATGCCCAATCAAATTGTACAGCTCCTCGAGAATCATCCCCACCCTTAAGTGAATGTCTTAACATCAAACTAAAATCATGATCATTCCAACGGTAAAAAGTCGTCAAATCACCACGACCAATGTAGTTTTTAATGTCAGGATTGTTATCATCATTGAAATCTTCTTCGATTCGATACCAAGGTCGAATCATCATAGCGAAATTATCACGCTCAAATCCTAAGTTCAGCATCACACGGTTCCAACTACGTGATAAAGGATCCGAACGTCCATTTGATTGATGATTCAGCGTTAAACCGAGTAAGCGACCATTTAAACCTAAAAATTCATAGTTGGTTCTAAACACAATACTTGCTTCAGGTTCATAATTCGTTTCACGAAATGGTCGTGATTCTTCAGAGTTGTAAACCTGCCATCGAGATGACTGGGTATAACCCAACCAAATATCGCCATTATTCCCGATTAAGTTTTCAACAGCTTTAGTTTTGAGTGAAATTTGAAACTTAGACTCTAAAGACTTAAGGTTTTGATCTTCTTTAACAGAATTGTCTGGATTTAAACTTGTCGGAAATTCGTTCTTATCAGACGTCCAAAATGCAGGAAGCAAATACACAGGTTGATGTGCACGGATATTCCATGTTCCTAATTTACTATCTTCAGCCAATTCCCATCGTTTATCAAGCAATGATGAATTTGGTGTAATTACAGGACCTTCCACCGAAAACAAGTTTTCAACTTTTTGCTCAATTTTAGACTTTAAATCCTGAGGTTCAACCTGCGGTGCTGGTATTTCACGCGCGGCCTGACGCTCAGAAACATAAGCAGGTTGCTCAAGTTCAGGGGCTTTGAACAATGCATCATAACAGGCTAAACGCTCTGCATTTGAATCAAGTGCAACGCACGCTTGTGGTGACGCTGGATTCGCTGGTACCACATCTGTTGCCCAAACAGTTTGTATAGGCAAACACATAAACGACGACACACCCAACCATATTGGTGAACATTTTATTCTATTTCGCATTGGCAAAGCCCCATTTTTAATTTTAATTCACTTGTTTTATTGCAAATCCAAGTTCTGCAAGTTGCTCTTTTTTAGCCATTGGTGCTACAACAGCCTTCGTTGGTTTTTGATTCACTAAATACGTTTCTGCTACACGTTTTAGATCATCTAACGTTACATTGAGCAAACGCTCTCGTAAAGTTTTTCTGAATTGAGGCGTACGTCCATGCAATAATGCATAACATGCAGTAATTGCTTCACCTGCAGGAGAACCAGGCTTATCCATACTCGATACAAGACCCAAAATCGCCTCTTCAAGTTGGTGTGGTTTTTGTTCAGTATTCAATAACCAATCAATACTTGCTTCAAAATCTTGGAAAGTTTCTGCTAAACGTGGATCACGATAACTATAGAATCTAAATGCACAAGCATTGCCATCATAGCTTGCACCACCACCATAAGCGCCTCCTTTTTCACGGATTGCACTATGTAGGAAACCATTACGTAGATAACCCGCAAGCACCATTAACGGTGCTGCATCCGGATGAGAAACTTCAACTGCTGGATAAGCAGAAGCACAGAATTGGACATTGGATTGAATCAGCCATGCTTCGTCATTTTGCGTTTGTTCAAAATTAACTTCAGTAAGATGCACTGGCTCACGCTTCACTTCAAGTTTATCCCAAACATTTTGAATTTCTTCAATTAAACGTTCAGACTGTTGCTCTTCACAGACCAGTAGGAACTGTTTAGGCGCGAGTAACAACAAACGGTGAATATTTTGCAACTCTTGAATGAGGTTCGCATATGCTTTTTCATCTGTTTCAATGCTTTGAACAAGCTCGCTCAACCAATTAAGTGCACCTAAGCCGGTATTATTATAATCACGTAATGCCAATGCACTCATATTACGAGAAGCAATTTGCATGGCATAGCTATGTCCAGAACCAGACAAACGAGATGCCCAACGCGTCTTACGCTGTTGTAAGAGTTCAATAATACGGTCCTTTTCATCAAAACGCAGTTTCTCAAATGCCAGTTTTAACAATTGAATCGTATCTAGTTTGTGGGCAAGCGATTTTGTTGTCAGCGTTAAAAATGCGCTAATTTTACCTTTATCATCAACTTTACTACGTAGAGATGCCCCCATACCAAGGCCACCACTTACCGCTGTTTGTAATTGCTGTAATTCTAAATAATTATATTGACCTGCACCGACCTCGCCCATGAGCACGGAGAGTAAGTTAAAATATGGTGATTTCACGACTTGATCAGGAATTTGAATAATCACTTGTTGGTAATAAATTCCATTAGTACCAGCATGGTATAAGTTCAAAGGTGTATCTAAGTTATTAGAAATGATTTCTCGCAATTGACCTTGAACGACTGGAAGCTCAGCGGGTATATCTTCTAGACCAACTTTCGGCAATAAATCTAAGTTGTCAGGAGTCGCCTGTCTTTCATTTAATGCCTCAGTTTGGCGTACAATTTCCGCTTTTTCGGCATCTGTTAAGCGTGCGCCTATATCAGCTAAACGCTGTTTTTCTGCTTCAGCCTCTAATTTCGACTTATTCGCATCTGGTACAAGCGTCATCTGTACACGATGCGGATTATCAATCAAATGGGTGTTAATCAGATTAGGCAACCACATCGGGTCTTTCAACTGCTCTTTCACTTGCTCAATGGTCGAATCTACGTCCCAAACATGTATTGGATCATTATGATGAATTGCACTGCTTAAACCATTGAGGATGAGGCTTAGACCATAAGGCGTGCCATCTCCACCAATTTCTCGTTGGTGTAATTCAATTTGATGCAAAATCGCATCAACCAATGACTGATCTACAGGCTTCGAGGCAACCTCGTTCAGCACATTCAACACACCGTTTTTGAATGTTTCTGCATGTTCAGGATTTGAACCTTGAATACCGCAGTAGAAAGTCATTTCATAGTTAGAATCATCAAGACCTAAAATTGGTCCTGTAGATTGAGCATAACCACACGTTTCTAAATAGTGACGTAATGGTGAAGCAGAATCTTCCAATAAGATCCCTTCAGCCAAACGTAAGCCTAAACGAAGTTGAATATCACTAGATTCAGGAAGTAACCATGCCAGTACATGGTAGGTTTTATCTTTCAAATCTTCAGCATCTACCGCGTAAGTCTCTGTCACCTCAATAGGTGCTTCTAGACGCTGTTCTGGTGTCGAATATAAGGTTTGACCTTTCTTAAACTTAGATAACGCTAAAGTTTCAAACTGCTCTTGTAACTCATAGGCAGATTGATTACCAAAAGTCATGAAAATAGCATTACTTGGATGGTAATGTGACTTATAGAAACTGACTAACTCTTCGTAAGTTAAATCAGGAATATCCTTCGGATCACCTCCTGAATTATAGTGGTAAGTCGTTTTAGGGAATAAATGATGAGCAAGTTGGTGATATAACTGATCTGAAGGTGAACTCATTGCACCTTTCATTTCATTAAAAACCACACCCTTGTAAACAGGCTCACCATTCTCCAACTCAATTCGGATACCTTCTTGAGCGAAATCCAAAGGGTTTAAATTGGCTGCAAATGCTGCATCCAAATAGACGGAAAGTAAGTTTTGGAAATCTTTTTTATTCTGTGTCGCAAATGGATAAGCTGTCCAATCGGCAGCTGTAAATGCGTTCATAAACGTATTTAGAGAACGACGGATCATTAAAAAGAATGGATCACGTACAGGAAATTTTTCAGAACCACATAATGCAGTATGCTCAAGAATGTGTGCTTCGCCTTTTGAATCCATCGGTTGTGTACGGAAAGCAACTAAAAAAACATTTTCATCATGTTCAGTTGCTAGATGAAAATGCACAGCGTCAGTTTCTTTATGACGGTATTCTGAAACTAATATATCGAGTGCGGCTACATGATGTTGACGTACCAACTGAAACGCGGGATGAACGGTGTTTTGAATGGTTTCAGTAACATCTACGGTCATGTGTGCTCCTTAATTTACATAAATTTTAACAAAGATCATTATACTGATAGTTCAATACAATTCATCATTTATACAACAAACTCTAACTATTTTCCGAGTAAAATAGTCAGATTAAAACTAAATCAATAGAACTATATCGGAATTAAATAATTCATTTCGATTAAATGCGGGTTAAAGCTTGAAAATCAAGCAATACGCTACTGAATTCAATCGCATTGGTGTAAAATCGTTTTCTTTTTTCGTGATGTGAATTTAGACATGGCTAAAGTTGACCTTTTTGCGATTGGCAATGCCCTCATTGACCAAGAATTCAAAGTATCTGATGAATTTCTTTTAGAGCAAAATTTGCAAAAAGGTACTATGCAGCTTACAGATGGGGAAACTCAAGCCCGTCTATTTCAAAACTTAAAAAATTCTCAAGAATATAAAGGTCAAGCCTCTGGGGGATCTGCAGCTAACTCAACAGTGGCTTTTAGTGCCTTAGGTGGTCAAGCGTTTTATGGATGCCGTGTCGGCAATGATGATCTTGGAGCGTTGTACTTAAAAGGTCTAAATGATGCAGGAATACAAACCTCTGAACGTTCGATCAGTGAAGGCGAAACTGGGACTTGCATGGTTTTGGTCAGTCCTGATTCAGAACGTACCATGCATACTTTCTTAGGTATTACAGCTGAACTCAGTAATGAACAAATTGATTTTGAAGCGCTAAAAACCGCTAAATGGTTATATATAGAGGGTTACCTTTCTACGAGTGATACAGCACGAGCTGCCGTAAAGCAAGCGCGTGCAATTGCGAAAGCAAATAATGTGAAAATTGCGTTAACGCTCTCTGATCCTGCTATGGTGCAGTATGCGCGTACAGGCTTGGACGAATTATTAGATGATGGTGTAGATGTTCTATTCTGTAATGAACAAGAAGCATTGATGTATACACAAACTGATGGCTTACAAAATGCTCTTGCTGCACTTAAAAAATTAAGCTCTACCGTCATTATTACGCTTGGCGCAGACGGCGCTCTTGTAGCAACGGAATCAACTGAACTTCAAGTGAAAGGACGTAAAGTTGTTGCTTTAGACACGAACGGTGCTGGTGATGCTTTCTCTGGTGCATTTTTATATGCATTAAATGCTGGTAAAGATTTACAAACAGCGACTGAATTGGCTATTTTAATCTCAAGCCAAGTGGTTGCTCAATTTGGTCCACGTTTAGACGTAGCTGATTACGCTAAACTTCTTAAAGATTTTCAAATAGAAGTCGCATAAAATGAATAAAATTTGCATGACTGAAGACATTCCTGAAAGAGAATCTCGATCTTTTGAAACTGAAAATGGTGACAACATTTTCATTACGCAACGAGATGGTTGCTTCTATGCGTATCAAAATGTATGCCCACATTTACAAGTTGAGCTCGAGTTTCTTGAAAATCAATTCTTAGATCGTGATCAAGAGTTCATTGAATGCTCTACTCATGGTGCTTTATTTGATGTAGAAACTGGTGTGTGCATTTCAGGCCCATGCCAAGGTGAATCTTTAGAAAAAGTCGAGATTAAAGTTCATTCTGATGGTGGAATTTACTTAGAATCTTAAGTCATGAGGTGAAGGACATGCTGGCATTTTTAATGGAAATTGATTTAATGCCATTTCATATGTGCGTGTTTGCATTGCTAATGCTCAGCATGGCTGAAACCTTAGGCTATTTTGTTGGCTTAAGACCTAGTCAATTTATAAAAAAATTAACACCTTATTGGCTTATTCGCCTTCCTTTGCTTCAAGTTAAATTTTCCAAAGTTCTCATTCTTGTTTTTTTTCTGATCAATTTTAGTTTTGCTGGATATTTTCTTCAGCTCATTGTATTTGCAAGCCAGAAAACCTTTCTAGCTTGGTACTATGTTTTATTACCCGCTTTAATTATCGCAATCTTCTTTACGGTATTTATGATTCATTGTTTGGATCAAGTAATCAAACCCAAATACAAATCAGAGCACTCAAATTTGCTTGGTCGACTAGCAACTGTTTCTAGTGGTAATGCACGACCTGGTTTCTCTGCTCAAGCACGCGTTCGCGATGAATTCGGTCAATTACATTATGTACAAGTTGAACCAGAGTTTGGGGAACTTGAATTTCAATCTCAAATCCTCCTGATCCGTGCAAAAAAATCTCATTTTATTGCTAAAAAAATTGCAAAAACAAATCAACTTTTCAATGTTGATCAGCATTAATTAGCTATTAACACCCCACTTCAATTATATGCATTTGATTTGAAAATAGTTCATTCAAGGTATTTTGTGACGCCTATTAAATTTAAATCCAACCAACTCAACGATTATATAAAAATTAATAAAATTCTTATAACCAACCATTTCAATCAGATTTAAAACCAACTAATTTAATAAACTTTAAAACAATAATCCTATTATTTTAGTTGGAATTAAAACATTAATACCAAGTATTTTAGTCTATTTTATTTTTTAATATAACCATTTTAGTAGGATTTAATTTTATTAAAAATAAAAATTATAAATAACTGTTTTTATTATATTTTTTATATTAAAAATATTTATGACTATAAAGTATTTATTTTAAATAAAAAAAAGATAATAATAATTAAAATAGATTCAAATAATGCATTTAAATATGATGATTAAACCTTCAAGTTTAAATAAAAATTTAATCAAAGAGATTACTCTGATTCTTATTATCAAAGTAATCATTCTTATCGTGATTAAAAATATCTGGTTTGATGCACCTACCATTCCCAAAAACTTTGACCATCAAGTCGCTGAACGAATTACGGGCAGCGAACTTAAAATGAAGGAGACACGTTGATGATTTCTGAAAGCGTGGTCGATCTATCGCGGTTTCAATTTGCAATGACCGCAATGTATCACTTTATATTTGTACCCCTCACTCTAGGTTTGGCATTTATCCTTGCCATCATGGAAACCACCTATGTCATTACAGGCAAAGAGATTTACCGAGACATGACCAAGTTTTGGGGTAAGTTATTCGGGATCAACTTTGCTTTAGGGGTAACCACTGGACTAACGATGGAATTCCAGTTTGGTACAAACTGGGCTTACTACTCACATTATGTAGGTGACATTTTTGGTGCACCATTAGCAATCGAAGGATTAATGGCCTTCTTTTTAGAATCTACTTTTATTGGTTTATTCTTTTTCGGCTGGGAACGTCTTTCTAAAGTCCAACATTTATGTGTGACATGGTTAGTGGCTTTAGGCTCTAATATGTCAGCACTTTGGATCTTGGTTGCAAATGGTTGGATGCAAAACCCTGTCGGTGCCGCATTTAACTATGAAACCATGCGTATGGAACTGGTAGATTTTGCCGCACTAATCTTTAACCCAGTGGCACAAGTTAAATTTGTCCATACTGTTTCTGCGGGTTACGTGACTGGTGCAATTTTTGTATTGGCAATTTCAAGTTATTACCTACTTAAAAAACGTGATTTGGCCTTTGCCCGTCGTTCATTTGCCATTGCTGCTATTTTCGGTCTTGCTTCGACATTATCCGTAATTTTACTGGGTGATGAATCAGGATATGAATTAGGTGATGTTCAGAAAACCAAACTCGCTGCAATTGAAGCAGAATGGGATACACATCCAGCACCAGCTGCATTCACATTATTTGGTATCCCCAATCCCGAGACGCAAACAACAGACTATGCTGTGAAAATTCCATATGTCATGGGTTTAATTGCGACTCGCTCTACAACTGAACAAGTCACAGGGATCAAAGATTTAATCGCACAACATGAGCAACGTATCCGTAATGGTATGGTCGCTTATGCACAGCTTGAACAACTTCGTGCTGGAGATCAATCACCAGAACTCAAAGCTGCATTTGACGAGACTCAAAAAGATTTGGGTTATGGTCTATTGTTGAAGAAATACACACCAACTGTGGTTGATGCTACTGAACAACAAATTAAATCTGCAGCTTTAGATACTATCCCTCATGTTCCAAGTTTATTTTGGGCATTTAGAGCGATGGTGGCGTCAGGTTTCTTAATGCTCTTGTTGTTCATTCTTGCAACGTATGCCGTCATGAAACGTAATGCTGAAAATAAAACTTGGTTGCTCAAGTTTGCACTGATCGCCCTTCCACTTCCATGGATTGCAGCTCAAACAGGTTGGTACGTTGCTGAAGTTGGTCGTCAACCATGGACTATTGGTGAAGTTTTACCAACACACCTATCTGCATCAAGTATTAGTTCAGCGGATGTATGGGGTTCAATTTTAGCACTCGCTGCTTTCTATACAGTGCTGCTCATCATAGAAATGTATTTAATGATCAAGTTCTCAAGACTAGGACCAAGCTCTTTACATACTGGAAAGTATCATTTCGAAAAACTAGCAGCAGCCAATAAGTCAACTGAGGAGATTTAACATGATTGAATATGAACTTCTCAAAATCATTTGGTGGGTATTGGTCGGCGTCCTCCTTATTGGGTTTGCTTTGACTGATGGATTTGATATGGGCTCTATGGCACTGATGCCGTTCGTCGGTAAAGACGATGAAGAGCGTCGTGCTGCTATCAACACCATTGCACCACATTGGGATGGAAACCAAGTTTGGTTTATTACGGCGGGTGGTGCACTTTTCGCAGCTTGGCCAATGGTATATGCAACAGCTTTCTCGGGTATGTACTGGGCGCTGTTACTCGTATTATTTGCTTTATTCCTTAGACCTGTTGGTTTTGACTATCGCTCTAAGCTCGAAAATACTAAATGGCGTAATGCTTGGGATTGGGGCTTATGTATTGGCGGCGCAGTACCAGCACTCGTTTTTGGTGTTGCATTTGGCAATATGTTCCTTGGCATCCCCTTTACACTTGATGAAACTGTTCGTTCAACTTACACAGGAAGCTTCTTTGCACTTTTAAATCCATTTGCCTTGGTCTGTGGATTGGTCAGTTTGACGATGCTTGCTGCGCATGGTGGTGCATGGTTAATGCTACGCACTGAAGGTGCATTAAGAACACGCTCTGCTCAAGCTACACGATATATGGGTATTCTTTTTCTCATCTGTTTTCTCGGTGCTGGTGCATGGTTGTATTTCGGCAATATCGAAGGCTACACGCTTGTAACACCTTATGATACGAATGGTGTTGCTAATCCACTTGCTAAAGAAGTACTCACTAATGCCAATCATGGCTGGATGAACAATTATTCTATTTATCCAATCACAATATTGGCACCGGTAATGGCGATTATCGGAGGAATAATTGTGGTTTTAGCATCGTCTAAAAATAAAGCGGGACTTAGTTTTCTGGGTACATCGTTCGCTGTGATTGGCACAATTCTCACTGCTGGTTTTGCCCTATTCCCATTCCTGATGCCATCTAGTATTCATCCAAACATTAGCTTGACGATGTGGGATGCAGTATCTAGCCAAATGACGCTTTCAGTAATGACAGTTGCTGCGTGTATTTTTGTTCCGCTGATCTTGGCATACACCACTTGGTGTTACTACAAAATGTGGGGTGTGATCACCAAGAAACATATTCAAGACCACACGCATAGTCTGTATTAAAACCGAATCACTGTTAGGAGATAATTATGTGGTACTTCGCATGGATACTAGGTGTGTTAATGGCATGTTTCGCGAGTGTACTTGCAGCCATTTACATGGAACAACATCAAGACTTAGATGGTGAATGAAATGAGTGAGCTTGCAATGTCAAATTCTGAAAAACGTAAATACTCATTCGCAATGATCATTTCATTTCTGATGGCATTGCCTCTCGCTACCATATTACTCATCCACCCAAGTCTGATGTTGGATGCAAGTGGTAATTACAGTCACCGTGCCATGATGCTGATTATGATTGGAATATCTGGTGGATTTATCCATGGCGTAGGGTTTATACCACGTTATTGGATATGGAAGTATTTATTTAGTCCATTTGTAGCATGGCCATTAATGATTTATGGTTACTATACTTGGCTGTTCACTTAATTTATAAAAAAGCCCTCTATGAGGGCTTTTTTATATCTGTTTATGAAATATTAAATGTTTTATTGCGTTGCAAGCCAAGTCATAAATTTTTGACGTTCCTGCTTTGAAGAATTTTTCCATACTTCAATCAACGTCTGACCAACATGAGTATTTGAATTTGTATTTTTAATGTCAGCTTGTTCCACTGTTTGAGTATTTATTGATGATGAACTTGACTTGGTCATTGGGCTAGCTTGTGGCTCATTATGCAATATTTGATTGATCGTACCGCCTAGCAAACTTTGCGAGGTCATTTGAACAATCAGATTATTTGAAATGAGTTGATTATTTTGATTATAAATTGCCAATTGAGGATTTTTGGCGAATGTTTTTGCTTGGTCCAAATCTCGTGGTGGATGAATTAAATCCAATTTGTATGACTTATTATCCTCTAGGGCTGGCAATTTCAAAGTAAGAATATCCGACTTTACGATCTCATGATTATTTAAAGGTAGTTCAAAGTATTGATTATATCGAACATTCACCAAAGGTTGATTCACATCAATTTGGTATTGTTTTTTTGATTTAAATAGTCCTGATTTAACCTCTTGATTATTCACTGAAATTACGACCAGTTCCTCTGGAACCTCCAAGGTCGCCGCTGCAAAAATTTGACTGCTCAAACCCGTAAATATCAATGCAGACGCAATTTTTAATTTCATAAATAACTCAATATTAGATTGTTAGATATGACTACTATGCTACCAAGCGATGACAATTTAATGACAGAACTCGTCATAAAAAAAAGGCACCGAAGTGCCTTTATATGATTTGGATTAATTAAAAGTTTTAAAACGAATTTCGTCATCAATAAACGTTTTATCTCCTGCAGGCGCTTCGATTGAACCGAGCACAAGCTGAGCACGAAGTTTCCAAGAAGATGGAATTTCAAATGTTGAAGCCACTTCTTCATCCACAATTGGATTGTAATGTTGTAATGATGCTCCAATATTTTTTTCTGACAATGCAGTCCAAACCGCAAATTGAGCAATAGCTGTTGAATGTTCAGACCAAATTGGGAAATTCTCAGCATAAAGTGGGAATTGCTCTTGTAAACCTTTCACCGTATCTTGATCTTCATAAAACAATACAGTTGCGTGACCCGCTTTAAAGCTATTGATCTTATTTTGAGTTCCCTCAAATGCTTCTGCAGGAACAATTTTACGTAACGTTTCTAAAACGATATTCCAAAATTTGTCATGTGACTCACCAAAAAGTGTTACAACACGTGATGTCTGTGAGTTAAATGACGATGGACTTTGACGTACCGCTTCTTTAATGGTTTCTTCAATCTGAGTATTGTCTAAAGAAACATTCTTACCAATTGCATAGATGGTACGGCGATTTTTAATTTGATTTAGAAAAGACATAACTTATTCCTTATTTTTAACATTCATTGTGTGCTAACGATAATGCTATCTTATTCATATTACGAAACCTTTTCAGCCTTATCTTTATAACAAAGTGTTCTATTTTTGGAACAAATTGCGTATTTAATGTATTGAGTCTAAAGATTCGGCTTTCTCATATTTGATTAACCTTATGAATTTTAATTATTTATAAAAAAAGCTCCGTATAAGGAGCTTTTTAAATTAACCCAAGAATAATTATTTTTCGTTATCAAATAATGCAGCGACAAATGATTTTGCTGAGAACGGTCTCAAATCATCAATCTTTTCACCTACACCAATAAATCGGATTGGCACATGTGTGCGGCTCGCAATGTTAAATAGCACACCACCCTTTGCAGTACCATCCAATTTGGTAATAGTAAGACCCGTTAAACCTACAGCTTCATCAAATATTTCAACTTGATTAATCGCGTTCTGTCCTGTGCCAGCATCCACAACAAGCATCACTTCGTGCGGTGCAGTCGCATCAATTTTCTGCATAACACGTTTTACTTTTTTGAGCTCTTCCATCAAGTGACCTTTGTTATGCAAACGCCCTGCGGTATCTGCAATCAATACATCGATCCCTTTCGCTCGTGCACTTTCAAAAGCATCAAAAATTACAGAAGCACTGTCTGCACCATGACCTTGTGCAACGACATGAATATCGTTACGTTCACCCCAAATTTGTAGCTGTTCAGTCGCCGCAGCACGGAAAGTATCGCCTGCCGCGAGCATGACTTTTTTACCTTCACCTTGTAATCGTTTTGCGAGTTTACCAATTGTGGTTGTCTTACCTACACCATTTACACCCACAACCAAAATCACATAGGGATTTTTATTAGGATCGATATGTAACGGTTTGACACGTGGTGCTAATAAAGCAACTAATTCTTCTTGAAGAGCTTTATAGAGAGAATGAGAGTAGATCAAATCGCCACGCGCAGTTCTTTCAGTCAAATTGGCAATAATTGTTTTCGTCGCCTCTACCCCAATATCTGCGACCAATAATTGTTCTTCAACTTCTTCGAGCAGCTCATCATCAATCTCTTTACCACCGACTAGAATATTCATCATTCCATCAGCTAAATTTTTACGAGATTTTGATAAGCCTTCTTTCATACGACTGAAGAAACCACCTTTCGGTTTTGTTTCTTCAACGGCCGGCACCGTTTCCAGCTTTTCTACTTCATTGTTTTCGATAATAGGCACATTAACGGCCGGGAGGCTCGGTAAGGTGACATCGTCATCACCAATATCCGCATCAATCAAGAATTTATTTTGCTGTTCTTGCATGCCGATTCCTTGAAAAGCATTGCGATTAAAAGAATGGAGTTTAGCATAGATTGCTTTAAATTCACGATCTGCAATTACTTTTAAAACAATCAACCAAATTGCAACAGTTCAATCTTGAATAAATATACGACATCATCAAGAATAATTTTAAAGTCATTATTCGGATTAATTGTGTCTCTCAGCCGGCTCAAATTCTCTCTGCAACTCATTTTCAAACAGACAATCATCATTGCTGCAATTACATCAGCACCGATGATGACATTTGCAAATCAGCAAACTGCTCAACTCTCTCGAAACACCGTCGAAACAACACTGGATAATGGTTTAAGAGTCATTATTAGAGAAGATCACCGCGCACCTGTAGTAATTAGTCAAATTTGGTATGCCGTCGGCAGTAGTGACGAGTCAGGGAATTTACTCGGCATCTCACACGTACTAGAACATATGATGTTCAAAGGCACTAAAAAAGTACCGAATGATGAATTTACACGCCTTAGTCGAATTTATGGTGGTAGTGTCAATGCATTCACATCCACAAATTACACCAATTACTATCAATTCTATCCTAAAAAATATCTTCCACTGGCATTAGAGTTAGAAGCAGATCGAATGCAAAATTTAGTTCTGCGCCAAGAAGATTTCGAACCCGAAATTAAAGTTGTAATGGCTGAACGACGGCAACGAACAGAGGACAATCCTCGCAACCTTGCTTTTGAAAGATTTAAATGGATTGCATACCCGACCAGTCACTATCGCCAACCAGTGATTGGCTTAATGAAAAATCTGAATAACATTCAATTAAATGATTTAAAAAAATGGTACCAAACTTGGTACGCACCGAATAATGCAACATTAGTCATTATTGGGGATGTAGATCCTGAACAAACCATTAGAGAAGTCAAAAAATATTTTAATAAGATTCCAAAAAAATCAGTTCCTGAGCGAAATGATGTGCTTGAATTTTCAAGAATTGGATATCGCTTTATGGAGCAATATCAGGGTGTACATGTGCCCAACTTGTTTATGGCTTGGAATGTCAATTCCATTAAAACAGCAAAGAACCCTCAAGACGCCTACGCTTTAACCATTATTCAAAATCTATTGGACGGCGGAATTTCAGCACGTCTACAAGACAGACTGATCCGAGATAAGCGAATTCTGACCTCAATTAATGTGAGTTATGATCCATATAATCGTGGGGATAGCCTATTTTTAATCTCTGCCATACCTGCTGAGGGTATCAGTCTTGAGCAAGCGCAAAAACGCATACAGCAGGAACTAGATTTATTCAAATCAGAATTGGTCAATGAAAAAGAACTCAATCGGGTCAAGGCGAATTTCGTTTCCAATTTAGTGTATAGCCAAGATGATATTATTGGGCAAGCTCGACTCATTGGTTTGCTCAGCATCAATGATCTAGACTATCGCATGATTGATCAACTCCCTGATTACTTCGATAAAGTCACACCGCATGATTTACAACGCATTGCCAATATTTATTTTAATCGTGACAATTTGAGCATTTTACATCTTTATCCTGAACAGAAAAACAACAACTAGGCGTTTTATGAATTATTTGTCTTCTCTATTTTTAACGAGTGTATTGTGTGGTGCCATCTTGAGTTCAATGTCGCATGCTGAGGAACTTATAGAAGCTGAACCAATTGAACAAATCATCGAAGAAGATTCCAGTGGTCTAAGCTCAATCAAAAACTTGTTAAGCTTAAAAGAGATCAAAAAAAATTCGCACAATTATCAAGCGCCTTTTGTTCAAGAACTTAAAAACTCTTTAAATGTACGAACCTTATTTGTCGAAACGAATGATCTGCCAATGGTCGACATTCAAATTACATTTAATGCTGGATCTGCACGAGATGAAGTCATAGGTAAAGGACTTTACGGTATATCCAATATGACAGCTCGCCTTATGCTTGAAGGAACAGATCAGCTCAGTGCCAAACAGATTACCACCACATTTGAGGGATTAGGCGCCAAATATTCTTTCAATGCCTATCGCGATATGTTTGTTGTTCGACTAAGAGTGTTAAATGATCCTGAAAAATTTGACCCTGCATTGAACTTACTACTGCATTTAATCAAACATGCCACCTTCAAACAATCAGGCATTAATCTCGCGCTCAGTAATACTCAAATTGGGCAAAAACAACTTCAAGAGAATCCATCTAGACTAATGTCAATACAACTGTACCGTATGCTGTATGGAGATCATCCATATGCTCAACCAACAGCTGGGACAGTCGGTAGTTTAAAAAACATTACGCCTGAATTACTCAAAGAATTTAGAGATCGATTGCTTGTCGCTCAAAATTCCAATATAGCAATCACAGGACAACTCACTCAAGATCAAGCTCAACAGATCTCGGAACTGATCAGTATCAATTTACCGCAAGGGCAAAAGCAGCCCGACCTTCCAACTCCCGTCAGTGAATCAGGTTTTAAAATTTCAGTACTAAAACGCGAAAGCCTACAAGCACATGCATTATTGGGTCATTTATCTTTAGAACGAGCACATCCAGACCGTGCCGCTTTGGAAGTTGCCAACAGAATGTTTGGTGGTGGGAGTTTTAATTCAATCTTATCAAAAGAGTTACGAGTTAAACGAGGACTCACCTATAGCGCATCGAGTACGCTGACTACACCACAGGTACCTGGCGTTTTTAGTTTTGGATATGCGACACAACAAGACCAATTGCTCGAAAGCTTAAAGCTCGCACATCGAGTATTCATTGACTTCAAAAAACAGCCAATTACTGACTCTTTGCTTAAAGAAAATAAAGAAAGTATTCTTCGGTCTTTTCCAATGACCTTAAATAGTAATGCAAATATTAATGCCCAAATCGCATCAATTGGTTTTTATGGACTTAATTCCAATTATCTAAATGAGTATCAGGAGCAGATTCGAAAATTAACTCGCCAAGA
The DNA here is from genome assembly GCF_056779975.1 of Acinetobacter sp. ANC_7511. Taxonomy (NCBI): domain Bacteria; kingdom Pseudomonadati; phylum Pseudomonadota; class Gammaproteobacteria; order Moraxellales; family Moraxellaceae; genus Acinetobacter; species Acinetobacter sp. ANC_7511. The sequence continues at coordinate 20,845 of NZ_JBWYIY010000018.1, read as the reverse complement.
TATTCAAAATGCAATACAAAAACATTTACACCCCGATCAAATGACTGTTATTGCTGTCTCTGACCGTGTCACTGCCAAGGAGATCGAAGAAATACTGAATCAAAATCTTGGGCTCAATCTGAATAAGATTGAAAACTAATCCAACTTTTCAATAGCTGGATAAATTTTTATATGAGCATTCTCGATATGATAAGCATTCAGCAAACGATAAAATTCAATATTTTTAATCTTAGGTTTTGCAAGTAACAAAGTTGCCATTTCATGCGTTCGCTCTAAACGATTTTGAGCCGCGAGCGCTTGAACTTGTTCAAAGTGGGTTGAATTAATTGGACGATTCAGTGCAATACTAGAGACAATAAGAATAAAAAGTACAATGCCTATGATGAAAGCATTTTGAATCTGCTCAATATTTAATTGTGAGAAAAGATCAGACGAAATTTTTTTTAAATGGAGCATGTACAACCTCGGATTAGCTTAAGTGTAATCCGAGATGCTTTAAAAATATAGTGTTAACGTTGATTTAAAGAAGAACCATTATGCAAAAATGGCGCTTATTCACCTTTAAGAGACTACATTCTGCACAACACCAAAATATAAGATAGCAGCGATCACCGCGAGTACGATAAAAATAGTGAAAACACTTAAACCACCTTCAGCATCATCAGGGTGTTCTTCGTCAATGACGGCGATACGTTTTAATTCGCCGTCATAATAGCGATAAAATTCAGCTTTCGCTGCAGGATCAAGCGTCTGCGTGTAATCATGCACACGTTTACGCTGCTCTAAACAGTAGTGACCTAAATGGATTTCTTGATGAAAAATTGCTTCATCAAGTTGTTTTTTATGATGATGTGCAAGCGCAATAATATCGGATGGCTCTGGTGGATTGCCAAATGTAAAACCATCAATGGTATTAGTCATAAGTCATTCTCCTTTATAGTTATTTACAGTTTTATCATAAACTCAATATAAAATGATTAAAGTTTAATCATGTAAGTATTTTTTAAAAGATTTATCTTGAAAATTTATTTGACAATTAACGCAAATTGTAATATTAGTTTAATATTACTTTGTTATATTCCATTTTGACCTAATTTAGGTCTTTATAACTGTAGTACTAATCATAATTAGAATAAGGAGTTTTATATGATTAAACAATTCTCTCAACAAGACCTCGAACATATGTATTCGAATGCTGTAAATACCATTCAATTTGAAATGAATTTTACAGATGCAGTTTCAGAACTTGAGAATGCAGCACGTGCGGGTCACGGTAAAGCAGCGATGTTTCTAGCTGAACTCTATCTTCAAGGTTTCCGTGTAGAACGTGATTCTTTGAAAGCACAGTATTGGCAAAATATGGCCACAATGCAAGCATAAATAAACGTCACATTCGTGGCGTTTTTTTTAGCTCTTTTATTACATATTTGCTTACCAAACTTTAAATTAATGCAACTAAACTTTAAGAAAAAATCATTAGACTGAACTTATCATCATTGGTAATGAATCATCGAACGATCATGAACACCTTTGTACAGTTGCAGCCAAATTCAAAGCATTTTTTACTCAAAGTTAATATCCTTAAAACTATGATGTATTGTGGAGTACTGTGGGGACTGTACAATCCAGAACATCAAGGTTGGGCCATTCGATCAATCAATCAAGATTACATATTTCCCTTCTGGCTCAATTCAGTGCAGGCTTTACATTATGCAAAAATTCACTGGCCGCACTATCAGCCTCGAAAAATAACGCCTGATGATTTTAAAAATTCATTACTCCCAACCCTAACGCGACTAAAAGTCACACCTGCTCTGTGCAATCATCGAGATCGCCACTTTAAGCTCACTATTCCACACATGCAGATGCTCTTTTTTCAAAATCATTTGAGCCCATCTATTTAGCAGAAAATTCCACTAAAAAGATTGTAAAGATTTAAGATTTCAGTTATTAACTTATACATGGACGAATAACCAACAAGAGGAACCTTTATGACAACAGTAGCTCAAGTCCTACAAAATAAAAACAATTCAGAAATCTCTACCATCACACCTGATGCTACGGTTTTAGAAGCAATCACATTAATGGCAACAAAAGGTATTGGTGCCGTTGTTGTCGTACAAGATGAAAGACTTGTTGGAATTTTATCTGAACGGGATTACACGCGTAAAATTGCACTTATGCAACGTACATCCGACTTAACTACAGTCTCAGAAATTATGACTGGTACGGTTTTATCTGTAAGCAAAAGCAACACCGTAGATGAGTGTTTAGATTTAATGACAGAACGTCATATTCGCCATCTGCCAGTATTAGAAGACGATAGACTCGTCGGAATTGTATCTATTGGTGATTTGGTTAAAGCCGCGATGGAAGACCAAAAAGTGTTGATTGAACAACTTCAACAGTATATTTCAGGATAAAGCTAAGCTCCCATCTCGGGGGCTTTTTTGATAATTCAATCATGATCTCAATTTTGAACAATAGATTGAAATTGGTCATCTTTTACAATGATTTTCTTTTATTGAGTCATTGAACTATTTAAACAGCATTAGTAAAGTCATCACATTATGGAATTTTTTTTGCCTAAGGACTAATGATGTATAAAAAGTTATTGTGTTACACCGCTTTATTTGTAACTGCTTCCACTTATGCATCTGAACTTGAACCAACGATAAAGAATCAAATAGAGCTGCTAAAAAAAGCAAAGACATATCAAAAAAAGACGCTCATCACGCCTGCATGTAATACCTATGAAAAAGCCTACAAAATGGGATATTTAGGGGCTGATCAAGATATGAAAAATCCAAGAAAAAACAAAGAATTTGTTGAAGCCGCCCTGCAAACTTCTGCCTGTTATACAAATTTGAATTATACAGAACAACCTCAAAAATGGCTCGAAGGCACTGTAACACTATTTAAGTTAAAAAATTATTTTGCAGTCCAAAATTTAGATGGCCGACTCAAAGAAATTCAAGATGAAATGATGTCAATCGCAGAAGTGCTATATTTCAAAAAAAATGCTGACTATCGCAATCCCTCCTCTGAAGTGACCAATGCCTGTGCTGCATCTGAAATTGGCTTCAAGATTGGTTATTTAGGTGATCCTGATAAAGCTAAAGATCCTGCATTCAATGCAACATACGTACAACATGGTTTATTTCATGCCGCTTGCGTTTCTCTACTTCCATCCAAGGCTAAATCCGAGAATCCAGCATTTACAAGTTATTTGTCTTACGCAATTTTAAAAGAACTTGCCACCAAATATGACAGCAAAAAAGCACACGAACTAAGTGCACCAGCTGATGAAATAATGAAAACCATGGTTCAAGCTCAACAAGCTCAACAAGCTCAACAAGCTCAACAAGCTCAACAAGCTCAACAAGCTCAACAAGCTCAACAAGCGACTGAAACACCTGTTCAAGATCTTTCAATCGAAACGCCGCTCATTCCAATTGAAATTTCCTCCTTTGAAAATATTCTTACGCCTTTGAATGAAGAACCACCAGAAATGTAATTAAAAAAACCAGCCTAAGCTGGTTTTTTTATGTGTTAATTTAAACCTAATTTTTCTGCCACATAGTCCGAGTCTTTATCACCTCGACCTGATAAATTCACCACAATAATGGTATCTTTGGACAATTGTGGTGCTTCGCGTATCGCCCAAGCAACAGCATGTGAACTTTCTAATGCAGGCACAATCCCTTCAACTCGAGATAGAGTCATGAATGCATTCAGACATTCTTCATCAGTTGCTGTTGAGTACTCAACACGACCAATATCTTTTAAGAAACTGTGTTGAGGCCCCACACCAGGATAATCTAATCCAGAAGCAATTGAATGCACAGGTAATGGCTCGCCATTTTCATCTTCCAGTACATAACACGCCATACCATGAAGTTGACTTGGTTTACCTAAAGTTAGTGTTGCCGAATGTTGATCAGTATCTAAACCATGTCCTGCTGGTTCAACACCAATCAATTTCACACTACCATCATTAAGGAATGCACTGAATGCTCCCATTGCATTTGAGCCACCGCCAACACAAGCAACTATATAATCAGGATATTTGTTAAATCTGTCTTGTGATTGAACTTTAATTTCATCACCGATAATTGCTTGGAAATCACGCACCATTTTAGGAAATGGATGTGGACCAACGACTGATCCGATGGCATAAATAAAGCTATCAGGGTCTTTCAAATACTCTTCGAAAGCACTATCAACAGCATCTTTTAATGTTGCTGTTCCACGAGTGACTGAGATTAGATTCGCACCCAAAATTTTCATTTTCACGACATTTGGATGTTCTTTTTCAATATCAACTTGACCCATATGAATTTCACATGGGATACCAACCAAGGCACAAGCGGTGGCTAATGCGACACCATGTTGACCTGCCCCAGTTTCAGCAATGACTTTTTTCTTGCCCATGTATTTAGCAAGTAAAGCTTCACCCAAACAATGGTTAATTTTATGTGCACCTGTATGGTTCAAATCTTCACGCTTCAGATAAATTTGAGCACCGCCCAATTGTTCTGAAAGTCGTTTGGCATGAAATAAAGGACTTGGACGACCTACATAATGCGCAAACAGCTCTGAAAGCTCATTTTGAAATTCAGGTGTTTTACGAATTTCTTCATAAGCAACATTGATTTCATCCATTGCTGCTTTTAAATGAGGTGGAATGAATTGACCACCATATTCACCAAAAAAACCTTCTTCATTTGGCAATGCCACACCATTGATTTGATAGCTCATATCAAGATCCTTTAGATGAATATTATTTAAAAAAGTTAGCGCGAGAGGAATTTAGTCATATCTTCAATGCCTTTTAAAGTCATTGGATACATATGATCTTCAAATATTTCTTTGATCATTCCTATCGTTTGAGTGTAATGCCAGTAATTCTCAGTTTCAGGATTCAACCAAGCCGTCTTTTCATAATGCTGGCGCAAACGACGCAACCAAATTTCACCCGACTCTTCATTCATGTATTCGACAGAACCACCAGCAGATTTTAATTCGTATGGCGCCATACTTGCATCACCAACAACAATCACTCGATAATCTTTACCATAGGTATTAAATAAATCTAAGGTATTCATTTTTGTCGAAGTACGGCGATGATTGTCTTTCCACACGTAATCATAAAGACAGTTATGGAAATAGAAATATTCTAAAGTCTTAAATTCTGTTTTGGCTGCACTAAACAGTTTTTCACATTGTGCAATATAGGCATCCATAGAACCGCCTACATCGAACAACATCAAAACTTTAATTCGATTACGACGCTCTGGCACCATCTGTACATCAAGAATTCCCTGCTTAGCCGTTTCGCGAATCGTTTGATCTATATCAAGCTCTTCTTCCGCACCTTGACGCGCAAATTTTCTCAGACGACGCAACGCCATTTGCATATGACGTGTTCCCAAAATTTGATCATCATCAAGATTTTGGTATTTACGTTGTTCCCACACTTTCACCGCAGATTTTTTACGTCCCGGCCCTCCAATTCTCACCCCCTCTGGGTGATCACCAAAAGCTCCAAACGGTGAAGTGCCACCAGTGCCAATCATACGATTACCACCTTGGTGTTTTTTATGTTGCTCACGCAAACGCTCTTCCAGCATTTTCATAAGCTCTTCTAAAGAACCTGCTCTTTGTAGTGCTTCACGTTGCTCTGGTGTTAAGTGTTTTTCAAGGAGTTCTAAATCAAACCATTCTTTAGGAAGTTGATTAACTTTACTGAGCAAATCATCCACATCAAAGGTTTGAATGCCCTGAAAATAATCCTTCATAGCACGATCATACTTATCGAAGTAACGCTCATCCTTGACCATGACTGTCTTCACAAGCTGATAAAAATCATCTTGATCTGCAAAAACCAAACCTAGACTAATTGCTTGATTCAGATCAATCAGCTCGCGCGTCGTTACGGGAATTCCGTATTTTCGCAAGGTGTAAAACAGTCTTACGAACATAGTATCACCTATCGACGAGTCATAAATGCGAGGCGCTCAAGTAGCTGCACATCTTGCTCATTTTTGATGAGCGCACCATACAGCGGTGGAATTGCTTTTGACTTATCATGGTTTCTTAAAATATCTTCAGGCATATCATCAGCCATCAATAAGCTTAACCAATCAATTAATTCAGAAGTTGAAGGTGGCTTCTTAAGACCAGGTATTTGGCGAAGCTTAAAGAAGACCTGAAGTGCCTCACTGACCAATGTCGTTGAAATTCTTGGAAAATGTACTGCAATAATTTCACGCATGGTCTGTTCATCTGGAAATTCAATATAATGAAAGAAACAACGGCGTAAAAAAGCATCAGGAAGTTCTTTTTCATTATTTGAAGTGATGATCACAATTGGACGCTGTGTTGCAGTAATTGTTTCACCAGTTTCATAAACAAAGAATGACATTTTGTCTAGTTCATGAAGCAAATCATTTGGGAATTCGATATCTGCTTTATCAATTTCATCAATTAATAAAACGCAACGTTCTTCAGAGGTAAATGCTTCCCACAATTTACCTGGTTTAATATAGTTTTTAATATCATAAACACGCTCATCACCCAATTGACTATCGCGTAATCTTGAAACGGCATCGTATTCATAAAGACCTTGTTGAGCCTTCGTCGTTGATTTGATATGCCAAGTAATCAGTTTTAAACCCAGGCTATCAGCAACTTGTTCAGCCAATAATGTTTTACCTGTACCTGGCTCACCCTTCACTAAAAGAGGCTTTTGCAACGCTCGAGCGGCCTTCACAGCAAGCTTGAGACTATCTGTGGCGATATATTGATCTGTACCCGTAAATTGATGTGCATCAACAGACATAATGAAACCTTATTTTTTTATTTGGATAATTAAAGTGGTGGTGTCTTCACTGACGATGTGTGTCTCGGATTCTTTTGTTTAGAAGCGTACTTAGACCAGAAATAACCTGCCAATAACCCTAAAGCAATAACAAAGGTAATCAATGAGAAATTGGACCAGATCAAAGGTGAATCTTTTGTTAATACCCCAAAGATCAAACCAAAAGTTGCGGGTGCTAAGGCAGAATTGGGCCCTTCAGAAATCGTTGGTGTTGCCAAAACAGCAAATACAAAAATCCAAGTCACTCCACCTAAAGGTGAAGGTAGGCGTTTCGCTATGCCGTACCAACACCACAGAATAATCAAAGTTCCGAGAATATAGACGGTAATTGCAATGTTATATTCTGGAATTGAATCCAACATTGAAACAAACTGATCCCATCCTCCAACTTGATTATCACGCACCGCGTAGTCCCTCTGGCTCTACCTCATTAGGATTGATCAATCCTTCAGGCGGCAATTGTAAAAAGAATCCTTTCGTCTGAATTGAATCCATCACATGTAAAACATTTGCACGCGCTAATTTGCGTTCTGCATGTAATTCCAGTGACATCACAAATGTCGCTCGGCCAAATGCATTTTTCATTGCATCAGATAATACTGATAACGGATCAACAGCTTCTTGGTTTTCCGCTTGTTCAGGACGCGCAACGTAAATATACATTTCGTCTTTCTTACTAGATTTGTAGATTTCACACCACATGATTCAAACAACACCTTTTAAACTCAAAGCAAAGCATACATCAAAAAAAACGTCGAAACATTAGCGTTTGTTAACGCATCAGTCTAGTTTAGGATGACTGGTAATTCTTTAATCAAATTTTGAGAGAAGTCATTCATTGACTTTCATTTGCATACTCAAATATTGTGCATCTTTATGAAGCAACTCAATTAATGGCTTCGTCAGTAAATCATAACGCCAACCGAGTAAATATTGAGGTAAGTCTTGTTCATCGCCATGAAAAACCACATGCTGATATAAAGCCCCGAGCCATTTTTTTCGCATTAACACTTCTTTGGGGATCACCAACTCTTCTGCAAGATTACCAATCATGTTATCAACATCATGTGTAATATCTTTAGATGAATGTTTAATTGGTCGAGCAATTCGTAATGGCCATTCTTCCATTGGGGGCAGCAACGCAATAATATCCAAAATCGTTTTACCGTGCTCACGAACCACATTCGGACGAATATTTTTAACTTGGGATAATTGAAATGTATTTTTTGGATTTTTTTCCACCAAATCAATCATAGTGGCATTTTTCAGAATAAAACTTCGAGGCTGATTTAAAGCCTTAACCATTTCTTCACGCCAAACACTGAGCAATTGTAGCTGCATTAACTGCTTTCGAGAGTGTCTATAATTTCCGACATCTTCGTATAGTTTCTCTTTCGGCGTTTCTGTCGCAATCTCAAGCGTGAGGCTCTTACAATCCTCTAGTACATACTGATAATGCCCTTTTTTCTCTAATTCATTTTTTAGCGCATCGGCTAAATTCATAATATATAAGACATCATTCGCTGCGTATACTTTTTGCTCTTCAGTTAAAGGACGTGCAAGCCAATCTGAACGTGTTTGATCTTTATCAATTTCAATATTTAAAATTTCTTTGAGAGCATTTTGATAACTGACCTGTAATCCGTGTCCGAGAAAAGACAAAGCCACCTGAGTATCAAATACATTATTAAGATGATTGCCTTTTGAATAATGGTAAATCAGATCAATATCTTCACTACAAGCATGGAAAATATTTTGCTTTGCAGCAAAAACTTTAGGCCAGAAACTCGAAAAATCTAGACGTGTACCATCTAATAAAAACACCTGATCTGCGACATTGATTTGCAAGACACCCAATTTTGGCCATAGTGTATCAACTTTGATAAATTCAGTATCTAAACCATAAACATCTTGTTGACTCATTAATGTCAAAACATGCTCGAGTTCTTTTTGCTCTTGGATAAATTGAAACATCATAAAAAACAATGTGCTAGATTGGTATCGAGATGTATTTTAGCTTAAATTATCAATTTTAAATATAAATTTTCAATTAAAGCGTCAAGCAAATCTATGTATACACTGTAAATAGTTATAAAACATGAAAAATTTAATATTTTTTTTGACTAAAAAACTATTCAGAAAAGTGATATTTCTCTAATCAAAAAAATAAGCACAATTTGTGCTTATTTCATTTGCATACGATTATGAACTGCTTGGCTTAAGGTGTGAATATCGACATACTCAAGCTCACCCCCTTGTGGTACACCTTGAGCAATACGTGTCATTTTGATATTCAAATGACGTGTAGCTTCTACCAAATAATGTGCCGTAGCCTGTCCTTCAACCGTTGCATTGGTAGCGAGAATAACCTCTGCTACCTGACCTTCAGCTAAGCGTTGAACTAATGCAGGTATGCCAACCTCTTCAGGCCCTATACCATCTAAAGGAGATAAATGCCCCCCCAATACATGATATTTGCCTCTGAAACTTCCACTTTGCTCAATTGCCATCACGTCTGCAGGAGATTCAACCACACAGAGCAAGGTATCATCTCGGTCTTGCGACAGACAAATGTCACACACCTCATTCTCAGTCAATGAGTGGCAAATAGAACATTCATGGATATGATCAGCGGCATCGCTAAGTGCTTCAGATAATGCCAAAGCACCTTGCTTATTCTTCATGATCAAATGCAACGCCATGCGCTGAGCCGACTTAGGCCCAACGCTTGGTAAAATTCGCAGTGCTTGGACGAGTTGGTCAAACCGTTCGCTGAACACTCGGCAATATCCTTAAAATAAACCTGATAAGCCAGGAGGTAATCCCATACCACTATTTGCAGACTTCATTGTTTCTTCTGAAATCGCTTCGGCTTGGCGTGCAGCATCATTCATAGCAGCTGCAATCAAATCCTCAATCATATCTGGATCGTCTTGAAGTAATTCTGGATTGATTTCAATGCGTTTTACCACATTACGGCAAGTCATTGTCACTTTTACCAAACCACCACCAGCTTCAGCATGCACTTCTTTCTGTGCAAGCTCTTCTTTCGCTTTCTTAATATTGGACTCTACTTCCTTTTGCATGCGCTGTGCTTGTTGCATAAGCATGTTAATGTTCATTTGTATACTCCGAACAAATTTAAATTAGACTAAATCAAGACCACGTTGAATGTCTGCAATAATATCATCAACGTCTTCCAAACCTACTGAAAGACGAATTAAACCTTCTGCAATGCCAGCTGCAGCCTTCGCTTCATCAGACAATTTACCATGAGTAGTCGTTGCAGGATGAGTAATCGTTGATTTTGCATCCCCAAGATTTCCAGTAATAGAAATAAATTGAGTGTGATCAATCACTTTCCAAGCAGCTTCTCGCCCACCTTTTACCACGAATGAAACGATACCACCAAAACCTTTTTGTTGCTGTTTAGCCAAATCATGACCTACATGATCCGCTAAGCCAGCAAAGAATACTTTCTCGATTTTATCGTGCTGACGAAGCCACTCAGCAATCTTTTGTGCACTTTCAGAATGAGCCTTCATACGTAGACGAAGCGTTTCCAAACCTTTTAGGAAAACCCAAGCATTGAACGGACTCATAGAAGGCCCAGTTGTACGAACGTAGCCAAAAACTTCTTCAAGTAATTGATGACTACCTACGACAGCACCCCCCAACGCACGACCTTGACCATCTAAATATTTTGTCGCTGAATAGACAACTAGATCCGCGCCCAAGTTTAATGGTTGTTGTAGCACTGGCGTACAGAAACTATTATCAATTGCGAGTAAGGCATCATTTTCATGCGCGATATCTGCTAATGCACGAATATCAGCAATTTCCGATAATGGATTTGACGGAGATTCTACAAATAGTAGTTTAGTTTCTGGTTTGATCGCAGCTTTCCAAGCATCTAAATCTGTTAAATCAACAAAATTGACAGTCACACCAAACTTAGAAATGTATTTTTCAAATAAGGCCACGGTTGAACCAAATACTGCTCGAGAACATACAACATGATCACCAGCCTTTAAGAATGACATCGCCACCGCCATGATCGCAGCCATACCCGTACTTGTTGCCACTGCACGTTCAGCACCTTCCATTGCAGCCAATCTTTTTTCAAACATTGCGACTGTTGGGTTTGTAAAGCGAGAATAAATATTACCGGGCTCTTTCCCAGAGAATTTAGCTGCTGCCTCTGCTGCATTTGCATATACAAACGAAGAAGTTAGAAACATAGGTTCAGCATGCTCACCTTCAAAACTGCGCGTATGACCTGTACGAAGTGCTAATGTATCAAGTTGGTATTCAATGTCGTCTTGCTGGCTCATTGCTCTAAATCAGTCCTAAAAACTGCCTTTGTGAATAATTGCCAACATTTTGAGCGCCCAAAGCATTTAAGGTCAAGGTAAAATATATAAATATCGCTTAGACTTCGTTCAAATCACATGCTTATGAGATCTTCAACCTTCATGGAACATTTAAAAACTAACTGGCGTTCTAAACAAAGCAAGTTAAAAAATTTAGGGACTCGCATTTTTTACGGTAAATCTTTGGTTTTATCTCAAGCAACGCCGTATGAAGTGATAGGTACTCATAAATCGAGTAAAATTCGATATTACGCATCTGAAAATAAAAAATATGTTGAGCCATTGGTCTTTGTCGCGCCTTTAGCGATCAAGATGGATATTTATGATCTTTATCCATACCGTTCTCTTATCAAATATTATACAGAGCAAGGTTTTGATGTGTATTTATTGGATTGGGGACACTTTAGCTATAAAGATCGCGATCTCAACTTTTTAGGTTTTATTGATGATGCAATCCCGAATTGTATCGATCAAATATGCACACACGCTAAATCTGATCAAATTTCTTTACATGGCTGGAGTATGGCAGGAATATTTGTTCTGTTGTACACAGCGCTCAGACAGCCGAACCATGTAAAAAATCTAATCGTTTTAGGTAGTCCAATTGATAGCTTTGCTTCAGGCAGTATCGGAAAGCTATATGCTAAGATGAATCGCTATCTTGAAAGAACTCGACTACTCAAACATAAAGTCTATAACGGTCGTATTCCTAATCGCCTCATTCACTCCCCAGGTATTTTAAATGCAATTGGATTTAAAATTTTAGATCCAAAAGGTTGGTATGAAGGCCATAAACAATTATTACTGAATCTTGATGATAAAAAACTTTTGCATGAACATGCCACTTTAGGTTATTTCCTCAATCATATGATTGATTATCCTGCTGGGGTAAACCAAGACATGTTATTCAATGTCTGGTTAAGAAATCCGTTAAAAAATGGTTATATCGAACTTCAAGATAAGAAAATCGAATTAAAAAATATAGACTGCTCTCTTATGATTGGCGCGGGTTCAAGCGATCAAATGGTCACAGCTGATGCTGTTAGACCATTGACTGAATTGACAAATAGTCGTGATGTCACGTTTACTCTTATTCCTGGTGGGCATTTAGGTTTAATGTCGAGTCAAAAAAGTGCCGATCAATTTTGGCCTGAACTTGCTTACTGGTTAGCAGAGCGTTCAACACAAATAGAGTAAAGAAAATGACGACAGTTGCATTTATTGGATTAGGCGCAATGGGTTACCGTATGGCAGCTCATTTACCAAAACACTTTGAATCAGTTTTGGTATGGAATCGAAATTTCGAGAAAGCCAAACAACATGCAACTGAATATCAAACTCAAGCTGTATCACTGCAAGAAGCTGCCCAAGCTGATATCATTTTTAGTTGCTTACCAACGAGTCAGCAAGTCAATGAGATCATTCATCAAGTCGACATTAAATCTGGATCAATTTGGGTAGACTGCACCAGTGGCGTGCCTGATGCAGCTAAAGCACAACAAGCTTTTTTAAAATCAAAAGGTGTATTTTTTCTAGACGCACCTGTTAGCGGACAAACTATCGGTGCTGAAAATGCGACTTTAACCTTCATGGTAGGTGGTGAAAAAGCTGCTTTTGAAGCTGCATTACCAGCAATGCAAGCCATGGGTAAACTGATTAAGCATGTAGGAGACTCAGGATCTGGTTTTGCTGTGAAAGCAGTGAACAACATGCTCTTGGCTGTTCACTTATGTGCCGCTGCTGAAGGTTTTACTGCACTCAAAGCACATGGTGTGGATTTAAATGAAGCATTAGAGTGCATCAATGCTTCAAGTGGTAAAAGCGGTGTGACTGAAAATGTATTGCCTCAAAGGGTATTAAATCGAAGTTTTCCAAATACTTTTGCCTTACCGTTACTGAGCAAAGACACTGGTATCGCAGTAGACCTCATCCATCAAGCAAAATTATCCGCACCTGTCATTACGCTTACTCAAAGTCTAATTGGTGCTGCTAATGCAATAGCTGAACCTAATAGTGATTTTTCGACAGCAGTTAAAATGTACGAATCATGGAGCAAAATTACCTTAGAATAAATTTTCGCCATTGAATTCACATATAAAGCCCATATAATTGAAATGTGACAATTTCAAATGTCCATTTCTAAATGAGGATACTCATGAATAAGTTTTTATTAGGTTTAATTACTGCTGTATCTATTTCAGCTGGGGTCAATGCTTTTGCCGACACTACAAAAGAGTGTGAAAAACTTAAAGATGATTACAACATCATCTATGCATCAAAAGGCTTCTGTTTTAAAGATCCAGATACTAAGGCAAAGTTCGGCAATGAAAATTGCAATACAACTAAACCTAAGTTCTCTGAAAAAGAGCAACAAAAGCTTGACTCCATTAAGCAACGTCAGAAAGAATTGAACTGTAAATAATTCAATCTAATTACATTCTGGGAATAGTTATGGCTTACGATGATCAAAATATTTTTGCAAGAATTCTACGTGGTGAACTTCCTGCAATTAAAGTGTATGAGGATGAGCAAGTTCTTGCATTTATGGACATTATGCCTCAAGCAGATGGTCATACTTTAGTCATCCCTAAATCACCTGCCGTAACTTTACTCGACTTGGACCCAAACACTGCAGCATACACGATTCAAATCGTTCAAAAAATTGCAAAAGCGATTGAAAAAGCACTAGATGCAAAAGGTATAGTGTTGATGCAGCTATCTGGTGCTGCAGCTGGGCAAACCGTGCCTCACGTACACTTTCATCTTATTCCAAGTTCAATCCATGAACTGGGGAAACACGCAGCACAAATGGGTGATCAAGAACGTATCAAGGCTTTGGCTGAGAAGATTAAAGCTGCTTTATAACAGATCCTCATAAAAAAAGGAGCTTTGGCTCCTTTTTTTTGTTTTATGCCTTTTGATTACTATAAATTGTTTCTATCCATTTTCATGATAATGAAATAAATTCTTAATATTACTGACTTATTTGTAATGAATACTTAGCACCAATAGAGAACAGTAGTTACAAAAAAACTACTGATCATGATTATTAGGACAATAAATCAGTCTTTACTGGAGCTAGAAATGAAAAAAACACTTTGTGCATTAGCAGTTGGGGCAACACTAATTACACCAGCAATCGCAATGGCAGCTGACGTTAAAATTTATGGTCGCGCACATGTTTCATTAGATTACCTTGATGATGGTAAAGATTATAATGAAGTAGGTCTATCATCTAACTCATCTCGTCTAGGCTTTAAAGCTGAACAAAAATTAGAAAATGGCATGACTGTTTTTGGCCAAATCGAACAACAAATTAACTTTACAAGTGGTAACACTGATGGTGGTACTGAATTTTCAACTCGTGATACTTTCGTTGGTTTGAAAGGTAACTTTGGTCAAGTAAAAGTTGGTCGTTTCGACACACCCTTTAAAGCAGCTCGTTCTCCAGTAAATTATTTCGGTGATCAAGTTGGTGATTTACGTAACGTGACTCGTGTAAGTGATCAACGTTTCGATGAACGTAATGAAAATACCATTGAATATAAATCTCCTAAATTCGGAAATGGTTTTAATGTTGCTGCTGCATTATCACTACACTCTGGAACTACCATCGATAAACAAGAGAATGGTCAAGCTGAAAAAGACAACAAAGCGTACGATCTTGCTTTGACCTACAAAGAAGGCCCTATCGATTTTGCTATTGCATATGCGATGTATGAAGAGAATGCAACGAATGCTCGTGCTAGTTCTGATCGTGATGCATTACGTATCGCTGGCGCCTACAAACTTACTGACAGCTTAAATCTTGGCGCATTCTATCAAATGGCTAAAGTTGACGGTCAGGACAATCGTGATTCAGATGTGTATGGTGTAGCTGCAGACTATAAATTAACACCAAAAACTACAGTTCGTGGTCAAGTTTTTCAACGTAGTGTAGATGCTGATGAAAGAGACTCAACTCTATTAGCATTAGGTGTTGAGCATCGTTTAGACAAAGCTGTGCGTGTCTATGCCAATTTAGCAACTGTACTTAATGATGAAAATGTTAATTTAAATCCATGGTCTCAAGCAAGAACGAATAATGTTGCAGGCGCCAACGGTGAAAATTCTACAGGTCTCTCACTTGGTTTCCGCTACGACTTCTAAATTAGAAAGGACAAAAAAGCACACTTCAAAAGTGTGCTTTTTTATTGAAATAAAATAAATCCAATAACTTATATATATCGTATATATACCAACCAATGTAATATTACTGTCACACATCAAACGTACCATCGCTGCAAGGTCTTTCCTGACGGCTTTTAAAGCAATAATTGGTACTATGCACTCTTTCGAAAACTTTCAACACAATTCAGACACTTACATTAATCGCGAACTTTCATTATTAGAATTCCATAAACGAGTTTTAGCTCAAGCTAAAGACCCTCACCACCCCTTATTAGAGCGACTAAATTTTTTAATCATCTTTTCTCGGAATTTAGATGAGTTTTTTGAAATACGCGTTGCTGGACTTTTAAAACAGATCGAATTAAATCAAATAACAACTGCACCTGATGCTATTCCCAATGAAATTATTTTAGAACAAATATCTAAAACAACGCATCATGCGGTTCAAGAACAATATCAGATACTTAATAACGAGCTCATTCCTCAACTTAAATCTTATGGTATCGAATTTATTCAATATAATGGAATTTTAGATAAATATACTGAATGGATTCAAAACTACTTCAGTAAATTTATTCAACCAGTAATCACGCCCATCAGTTTAGACCCTGCCCATCCTTTTCCCCGTTTAGTCAATAAGAGCCTTAATTTTATTGTCACACTTGAAGGTAAAGATGCTTTTGGTCGTCAGATTGAGCTCGCGATCGTACCTGCACCGAGAACTTTGCCAAGGGCGGTCAAAATTCCTGATGACTTATGCGAAGGTAAGCAACATTACATCCTGTTGTCGGCTATTCTGCAACGACATATCAATGACTTATTTCCAGGAATGAAGGCGACAGGATGCTACCAATTCCGTGTTACACGCAATGCTGACTTAAATTTAGCTGACGATGTAGACGATTTGGCAGTTGCTCTTAAAGATGAACTTTCTTCGCGAAGATTTGGACGTGAAGTTCGACTTGAAATTGATCACAATTGCCCAGAAACGATTAACAAATATCTACTTGAAAAATTTTCTTTAGAACCTTCACAACTCTATCGTGTTCAAGGTCCTGTAAATTTAGCTCGATTATTTTCAGATTTTGATTGTCCAGATTTGAAGTTTAAACCCTATCAACCCGTGATACCGAAGATATTGAGACAATCAAAAAGTATATTTGATGTATTAAAACAACGTGATGTCCTTTTACATCATCCTTTTGACTCATTTTCACCCGTCATCAACCTGTTAAAAGAAGCTGCAAAAGACCCTAATGTCTTGGCAATTAAGCAAACTCTTTATCGCAGCGGACCAGATTCAGAGATCGTTCAAGTCTTAGCAGAAGCAGCACGAAATGGTAAAGAAGTTACTGCGATTATTGAATTACGTGCTAGATTCGATGAAGAATCCAATATCATGGTCGCCAACCTCCTACAAGAAGCTGGAGCTGTTGTTGTGTATGGCATCGTGGGCTATAAAACTCACGCTAAAATGATTCTGGTTGTTCGTAGAGAAGCAGATCATCTGAAACGGTATGTTCATTTGGGAACTGGCAATTATCATGCTGGTAATGCAAAAATGTATACCGATTACGGTCTTCTGACCACTGATGATGACATTTGTGAAGATGTCCATAAAATCTTTCAAGAATTGACAGGTATGGGAAAAATGGCAAAGCCTAAAAAGCTGTTCCATGCACCTTTTACCTTGCATGAACAGCTTTTAAAACTCATTGCCAATGAAATCCACCATGCTAAGTCTGGTCATAAAGCGCATATTATTATCAAAGTTAACGCTTTAACTGAACCCAAATTAATCGCGGCACTTTATCAAGCGTCAAATGCAGGTGTTCAAATCGATCTGATCATTCGTTCCATCTGTTCATTAAGACCTCAAGTACCACAGTTATCAGAAAATATCCGCGTCAGATCCATTGTAGGACGTTTTTTAGAACACACACGGGTCTACTATTTTCTAGATCAAGGCAATGAGAAATTATATTGTTCAAGTGCAGACTGGATGGGACGTAATTTATTTTCAAGAGTAGAAACCTGTTTTCCGATTGAAGATAAAAAACTAAAGAAAATGATTATTAAAGATGGTCTACTGAATTATCTGAACGATAATCAACGTGCTTGGGAATTAGATCAAGAACATCAATGGAACAAGGTATGCCCAACTGATGATCAAGAAATTTTTATCGCTCAAGAATATCTAACCAATCTACGTCAAATGTAGTGATCAAACATTAAGTGTGATCCACAATGTCCTTAAATTGAGCATCTAATACTTGGGCCAATGATTGAGGATCTAATCCGATATCTAGCCCTCGTTTGCCACCACTCACGTACACCTTTTTAAGAGAACTTGCCGATTGGTGAATGACTGTCTTAAGTCGCTTTTTTTGAGCAATTGGACTAATCCCACCCACTAAGTAACCGGTCAGACGCTCAGCCACTTTCGGATCAGCCATTTTAAGTTTTTTACAACTGAAAGCATTCGCCGCCTTTTTTAAATTAAGTTGATGGTCCACTGGTAAAATTGTCACAAAATAATTGACATCATCTGTCACTAGAAGTGTCTTAAAAACTTCATGTACAGATAAACCCAATTTTTGAGCTGCTTCTAAACCAAAACTTTCAGCATTAGGATCATGCTCATATTCATGAACAGAATAATCTATCTTTTTGTTTTTCAAAAATTTACAAGCTGGCGTCATGATGATTTCAGGCATTTAATAATGGCATTATTATAAGAAAATTTTGAATCAATTTTAAATTTTTTCTGATCTATTTATCTTACTCATCAATATA
This sequence comes from Acinetobacter sp. ANC_7511, assembly GCF_056779975.1. Classification (NCBI taxonomy): domain Bacteria; kingdom Pseudomonadati; phylum Pseudomonadota; class Gammaproteobacteria; order Moraxellales; family Moraxellaceae; genus Acinetobacter; species Acinetobacter sp. ANC_7511. The sequence continues at coordinate 2,623 of NZ_JBWYIY010000018.1, read as the reverse complement.
TTGCAAAACTACAACACTCCAATTTATCTAGGGCTTGACCCCAATCACCAGCTTACTTATGATTTTTGCAAATTGAATTTGCACGGTTACTATTTTGCTTTTTTTACAACGTTTACAATCACCTCCCCCATCCTTTACTTTCCTTAAATATAGTTTAGTTCTATCATCGTGTATCGTGTTTGTTGGTTGCTCATCTTTAGGTGGTGGTTCAGTACAAAAACGCGCCGCAAAACTTTCAACAGGTATTCAAAAGGCATACTCTGTACACCCAGACACCGCAAATAGGGTTTCACCACTAATTGTGCAAAGTGCGCAACAATTTGATGTCGACCCCCTGTTAATGGCCGCACTTATTCGACAAGAATCGAGTTATCGAAATTATGCAGTATCACCAGCAGGTGCTGTAGGTCTTACCCAAATTATCCCTAGATATTGGCAACAATCTTGTCCAGGTGACCTTTTTCAAGAAAATATTAATATACAATGTGGGACTTTTATCCTATCAAAATATAATCAATCTGCTGGTAGCTGGAAAAAAGCACTGGCCTATTACAACGTTGGACCTACTGGATACAACACAAATCGAAAAATGAAAAAACAAGGTAAACGTTATGCCAAACAGGTTAAAGAGCATCAAAAAATTTTAAAATCACATTTATAAAAAAAGCCTCTTATGAGGCTTTTATTCTACTGTGTAATTGAAGATGCGATTTTTATTTTTTCAGGAACTGTTTCAATCACTTTTGACCTTTTAATACATAATACGGCTATTGCACCAATTACTGCTGGTATAGCAACTGCAATGAAATTCCATTTGTGCGGCAATTCCATTCCTAAAAGAATACCAATGACAATGGGGCCGACAATTGCACCTATACGCCCTACTGCTGAAGCCCAACCAATCCCAGTTGAACGTACAGCAATTGGATAAGATTGCGCTACATAGCTATATATTAAAATACTTGTACCAATTGATGCTGCACCAGCCAATGCCACAAGTAGATAAATAACCATTGGCGGCGAATTGAAACTTAATCCAAATAAAGCAAAAGCTCCAATTACAAACATCGAAATCACTACAGGTTTGAGATGAAATTTGTCTGCTAGAATTCCACCACCAATAGTACCGATGACAGCGCCAATATTTAATGAAAGTAAAAACGTTAAACTACTTCCTAAAGAATAACCTGCAGCCATCATTAACTTTGGTAACCAACTTCCTAATGCGTATGTCATTAAAAGACACATAAAAAAGCAGCACCAAAATAACAACGTCGTTGTCGCTCTATTATCAGTAAAAAGAGATTTAACCGATGCATCAGGTAATTTAATTTCGTTTAGAACCAAATGAGTTGTAGAATTAACATTTAAATCTGCGTTGATCTTATTAATAATTCCTGAGGCAGGTTCATAATTTTTTTGTTTCACTAAAAATGTTAGTGATTCAGGCATATACTTCCATATAAACGGTAATACTAATAATGGAATTCCTGCAATAAAGAACATAATCTGCCAACCAAATTCAGGTGTAAATTTTACACCCAATAAAGCCGCCATAATTCCGCCAACTGCATAGCCACTAAACATAATCGTAACTAAGGTACTTCTCAATTTTTGTGGTGCATATTCAGAAGTTAAAGTTACTAAATTTGGCAAAACACCGCCTATACCAAGTCCAGCAATAAATCTTAAAATTCCAAATTCTGTTGGATTACTTGCGAATCCTCCTAAAAAAGTAAAACCACTGAACAAGGTTACACAAATTAAAATAACTTTTTTTCGACCAATTTTATCTGCCAACATACCAAAAAGCATCGCACCAAACATCATTCCCGCTAGCGCTGTGCTCGCTAGTAACCCAGCTTGGACAGAAGTCATACCCCACTCTTGCATAAGAAGTGGCAACGTTACGCCATTAATTGCTAAATCATAACCGTCAAAAATTACGATAAATAAACACCATAATACGATTGATAAATGAAAGGGTTTAAATTTTGCATTATCAATTACAGCATTCACATTCATTGTCTGCGCTGTCATTTTTATCTCACCTCCAATTGTGAGTATTTTTAAAATAATGAACCTAGATTCATATTTTATATAAATGCAATAAATTAGGATTTTTGTCTATACAACTTTCTAGTGGACTATTCATTTAATAGATTGATTAATAATTCAATTGGCATAAAAAATCATGAAAATTCAAGTTTTAAGAGTTTTATATTTATTCTTAGTTACTAAGAATGAATTCTTATATAACCTTTCGACTGAAATCTTGATTTTTAATACTCAATCTGCAAATTAGGATTGGCATTTTATTTAATAGTCAACTTTGATGCTCTTTGTAAATAAAAATTTCATTGTAAATCATTCATTTTTTGAACCATTCATTATTGTTTATTATTTAGCTTTTCAACTAATTAGTTGGGTTGTTTTTATGATATTAGCCTTATCACTAAGGCATTTATTGTTTAGCATAAATTAACTGAATGGAGCTTCTTATTTAATTACAAGGGTTTAATTATTTTCAAATTCAATTTATATATATAAAAAAACACCCCCTTGTATTGAAGGGGGTGTTTAGAATAATGAGCTGGCGATGACTTACTCTCACATGGGTAAC
>NZ_JBWYIY010000017.1:0-75809 GCF_056779975.1 Acinetobacter sp. ANC_7511 | reverse complement strand
TTTTGCACGTTGATGCGGGATGGAGCAGTCTGGTAGCTCGTCGGGCTCATAACCCGAAGGTCGTTGGTTCAAATCCAGCTCCCGCTACCAAGTTTCTAAAGAGGCTCACAACTAGGTGGGCCTTTTTGCACAGTGGGCATTGCTTTTCTGTGCAATAATGGGGGCGAATGCGCCCTTTTTTGTTATCTATCGTGTAGTGTGGACATCAATTGGTCAAATAATCATGCTATCACTATAGTTAGTCTGTGTCGGTCTGTTGGCCGATTGAATCGCACATAAATGACGAGAGTAAATGAAGTTATCAAATAAAACCCAAGCATTGTATGAACTGATCGCACCCGCTGTTGAGGCGTGCGATGTTGAACTATGGGGTTTAGAATTTACACCTCAGGGTAAGCGTTCGCTAGTACGTATCTACATTGACAAGCCTGAAGATCCAAACAAAGAACCTGTTATTTCCGAAGACGGTGAAATTGATCTTGGTCGTGGTGTGGGTGTGCAAGATTGTGTACGTGTTACCCAACAAGTTGGTGCAATCCTCGATGTTCATGATCCAATTTCTGGTGAATATGCATTAGAAGTTTCATCACCAGGTTGGGATCGCACTTTCTTTAAACTTGAACAGATGCAAGCATATATTGGTCAACAAGTTGCTTTACGTTTGATTTCTGCAGTGGATAACCGCCGTAAATTCCAAGCGAAACTGGTTGCTGTAGATGTAGAAAATGAAATGATCCAAGTTGAAGTTGAAAAGCAACAAGTGCTCGAGATCGATAGTCACAATATCGATAAGGCCAACTTGATCTACCAAGACTAAATTAATCTTAACTAAAAGAATTTGAATAGTAGGTGACTTATGGGCCGTGAAATTCTTACCGTTGCTGAGACGGTTAGTAATGAAAAAGGTGTTAGTCGTGAAGCGATTTTCGAAGCGCTCGAGCAAGCTCTAGTTGCTGCAACGAAGAAAAAATTCTACGAAGGCACAAATTCTGAAGAAGCACAGTTGCGCGTTGAAATCGATCGTAAGACTGGTGAATACCGTACTTTCCGTCAATGGACTGTAGTAGCAGATGAAGATCATGAAATGCCTGCATGCCAAGACGCGATTTCTGATGTGGACCCAGCGAAATGGTCAATCGGTGATGTGCGTGAGCTTGAAGTAGAATCAATTGAATTTGGTCGTATTGCAGCTCAAATCGCGAAGCAAGTTATTGTTCAGAAAATTCGTGAAGCTGAACGTGCGCTTATTGCAGATGCATATGAATCTAAAGTTGGTGAGTTAATTTACGGTGAAGTAAAGAAACAAACTAAAGATGGTTTCATTATTGACCTCGGTGAGAATGCGGAAGCATATCTTGCACGTGAAGAAATGATCGCAAAAGAAATTTTACGTCCTAAACAGCGTGTAAATGCGATTTTATTTAACGTAAACCGTGAAGGTCGTGGTGCGCAGCTACAACTTTCTCGTGCTAAGCCAGAAATGTTAATGGCATTGATGAAAAAAGAAATTCCAGAAATTTCTGAAGAAATCATCGAAATTAAAGCTGCTGCACGTCAACCGGGTGTTCGTGCTAAAATTGCAGTGAAAACGAACGATCATCGTATTGATCCAGTTGGTGCATGTATTGGTATGCGTGGAACACGTATCCAAGCTGTACAGCAAGAATTGAACGGTGAACGTATTGATGTTGTAGTTTGGTCAGATGATCCAGCTCAATATATCGCAAGTGCTTTAGAGCCAGCAGATGTATCGGGTATTGTGATTGATGAAGAAGAACGCACAGCAGATATTATTTTTGCTACAAGCGATCAATTGGCGCGTGCAATTGGTTCTCAAGGTCAAAACGTACGTTTAGCTTCTGAGTTAACTGGTTACAAGCTCAATATGATGCTTGAAGAAGAGTACCGTGCTCGTCAACAAAATGAAGCACAGCAATATCTCGATATGTTTGTGGGTCGTCTTGATATTGAAGAAGACCTTGCGATGGCATTGGTAGAAATGGGCTTTACTTCATTTGAAGAGATTGCTTACGTTCCAGCTGAAACATTTGATGAAATCGAATTAGATGCAGAAACGGTTGAGCTTTTACAAAGCCGTGCGAAAGAAGTTGCATTAGCAGATGCACTGAAAGAGCAAGAAAATATTCAAGAACCGAGCGAAGAGCTTCTAGCGATGGAAGGAATGAGTTCAGAGCTTGCTTATGCATTAGCGGCTCGCGGTGTAATCACAGTAGATGATTTAGCAGATCAGGCAACTGATGATATCTCTGATATCGAAGGTTTAGGTGCTGAGAAAGCAGGTCAATTGATCATGAAAGCACGTGAATCATGGTTTAATTAACGAGGAGGTCATACATGACGGATAAGTCAATTAAAGAGTTAGCAGTCAGCGTAGGTCTTCCAGTTGAAAAACTATTAGATCAGGTGCGAGATGCTGGGTTGCCTCAATCTAAGGCAGAAGACACAATCTCAGTAGAACAGCAAGACCGTTTAGTCGCTCATTTGAAAAAAGCGCATGGGCAAGACAGCGGCAGCGCAGGAAAAATCACGTTGAAACGTAAAACTACGAGTACTGCAAAAGTAGCAAGTACATCAGGTAAAGCTAAAACTATTAACGTAGAAGTTCGTAAGAAGCATACGTTCACTAAGCCAGATCCTGAACAAATTAAAGCTGAAGCATTGGCAAAAGCAAAAGCTGAAACTGAAGCAAAAGCACAGCAAAAAGTTGAAGTTAAACCAGTTCAAGCTGAAGAGAAGGCGCAACCTGCAGTAAGTAAAGCGAAAGCGAACTTAGATGCAATGCGTGCTGCAGCGAAACAATCGAGTGAGAAGCAAGAAGTTGCTAAAGCTGCGGTTGTGGTTAAGCGCAAGTCAACAAATAAACCGATTGTTAAACAAGCAACTAAGCCAACTGAAACTGCAGAACAGAAAAAAGCACGTGAAGCTGAAGCTGCTAAATTAAAAGCAGTTGAAGAAGCAGCACGTCGTAAAGCAGCTGAAGAAGCACAACAACGTACGCTTGAACAAATGCGTCAGATGGCTTCTAAGTACTCTAATGAAGATGCAACTGCAACGATTCGTGTGGTCGATGATTCTCCATTGGCTGCTGGTCTTGTTGGTCAAGCATACGAAGATTCATTCGCGAAAGAAGATCGTGACATTAAGCGTGGTAATAACACACCAGGTGCACGTTCTCCTAAGAAAGGTGGTCGTCGTGGTCAAGAAGAGCAATCTTTCCGTGACAACTCTCATAAACGTGGTTTGAAATCAAGCCAAGCTAATAAACATGGTTTCGAGAAACCAGTTAAAAAGCAAGTTTATGATGTTGAAATCGGTGCAACTATTGTTGTTGCTGACCTTGCTGCAAAAATGGCGATTAAGGTTCGTGAAGTAATTAAAACACTCATGAAAATGGGTGAGCTTGTCACTCAAAACCAATCAATCGACCAAGATACAGCAGTTCTAGTGGTTGAAGAAATGGGTCATAACCCAGTTCTAGTATCAGATACTCAAGCGGAAGATAACTTGCTTGAAGCGGCTGAAGAAGCACGTGGTGCACAAACAACGCGTCCACCAGTAGTTACTATCATGGGTCACGTTGACCATGGTAAGACATCGCTTCTTGATCGTATTCGTCGTGCGAAAGTAGCGCAAGGTGAAGCGGGCGGTATTACACAGCATATCGGTGCTTATCACGTTACAACGGATAAAGGTATTATCACTTTCTTAGATACTCCGGGACACGCAGCATTTACTGCGATGCGTTCACGTGGTGCGAAAGCAACTGATATCGTTGTATTGGTGGTCGCAGCTGATGATGGTGTTATGCCACAAACAGCGGAAGCGATTGACCATGCTCGTGCAGCAGGTACGCCAATCATTGTTGCAATCAACAAGATGGATAAAGAATCTGCTGATCCAGATCGCGTATTGAATGAATTGACAACTAAAGAAATCGTGCCTGAGCAATGGGGTGGTGATGTCCCTGTCGCGATGGTTTCTGCGCACACGGGTGCAGGTATTGATGAACTTCTTGACTTGATCTTGATTCAATCTGAACTTCTAGAGCTAAAAGCTTCTGAAGAAGGTGCGGCACAAGGTGTTGTAATCGAAGCACGTGTTGATAAAGGTCGTGGTGCGGTTACTTCGATTCTTGTTCAAAATGGTACATTAAAAGTAGGTGACCTTGTTCTAGCTGGTGCATCTTACGGTCGTGTACGTGCGATGACTGATGAAAATGGTCAACGTATTAAGTCTGCAGGTCCATCGATTCCAGTTGAAATCTTAGGTCTTCCAGAAGCGCCAATGGCAGGTGACGAAGTTCTTGTTGTAAATGATGAGAAGAAAGCACGTGAAGTGGCTGATGCGCGTATGGATCGTGAACGTCAAAAACGTTTAGAGCGTCAATCTGCAATGCGTCTTGAAAACTTAATGGCTTCAATGGGCAAAAAAGATGTGCCGATTGTGAATGTAGTTCTGAAGACAGATGTTCGCGGTACATTGGAAGCGCTTCATGTTGCATTGGCTGAACTTTCAACTGATGAAGTTAAAGTGCGTGTCATTGGTTCAGGTGTTGGTGCGATTACTGAGTCTGATGTCACACTTGCAGAATCTTCAGAAGCATTCTTATTAGGCTTTAACGTTCGTGCAGACAATACAGCGCGCCAAAAAGCTGACGCAGATGGTATCGACATCCGTTACTACTCAATCATTTACCAATTGATTGATGATGTGAAAGATGCAATGAGTGGTAAGCTTGCACCAGAACATCGTGAAACAATTCTTGGTGTGGCTGAAGTACGTGAAGTATTCCACTCAAGTAAATTTGGTGCGGCAGCAGGTTGTATGGTTCTTGAAGGCTTATTACACCGTAACAAACCAATTCGTGTCTTACGTGATGACGTGGTTGTGTTCCAAGGTGAACTCGAATCACTTCGCCGTTATAAAGAAGTGGTTGAAGAAGTTCGTGCTGGTATGGAATGTGGTCTTGCGGTCAAAGGCTATAAAGACATCAAAGTGCTCGATAAAATCGAAGTCTATGATGTTCAATTAATTAAACGGAGTCTTTAATGGCGGGTAGTCAACGTCTTAAGCGTATGGCGGACACGGTTCAGCGAGAATTGTCTGAACTCATCCGTCAGGAGCTGAAAGATCCACGCTTAGGTGGTCTTGTGACCATCTCAGCGGTGAAAGTGAGCCCAGATTTAGGCTATGCTGAAGTTTATGTCACTGTCATGGGGCGTGAACTTGGTGATGAGCAAAGTGAAGCAGCAAATAAAGATACTCTAGATGTTTTAAATAAAGCATCAGGTTTTCTGCGTCATGAGCTGAGTCGTCGTATTAAGACACGTATCACACCTCGTTTACGTTTCCATTATGATAAAACTAATGCATACGGAAACTACATGTTTGGTCTAATTGCTGAAGCTGTGAAGGACTTACCTCCAGCTGACGATAAAAAAGACGAAGAGTAATTTCAAACAAAAAGCCACCTTAGGGTGGCTTTTTTTATCTTAATGTTTTTATATAAATTAAAGCCATAAAATAAATGCTACATTCAATTTTGAATTTGCGTATACAATATTTTTAATTAAACAAATACAAATAAATAATGAGGTTGATGTCATGCAAACTTTAAAAAAATCAGCTGTTGTGCTCGCATTATCAAGTACCTTGCTTTTTACAGGTTGTGGGTACAATACACTTCAAGCGAAAGATGAAGCCGTGACTGCATCATGGTCTGAGGTACAAAACCAATACCAGCGTCGAGCAGACCTTGTTCCGAATTTGGTGAATGTAGTTAAAGGATATGCAAAACATGAAGAACAAGTTTTAACTGAAGTCACAGAGGCACGTGCAAATGTTGCAGGGCTCAAAGTTGATAAAGAAGTCCTTGAAAATCCTGAACTATTCAAGCGTTATCAAGAAGCGCAATCGCAAATGACAAGTGCATTATCACGTTTGCTGGCAGTGACTGAAAACTATCCAGATCTTAAAGCGAATGAGCAATTCCGTGATTTGCAGGTACAATTAGAGGGTACAGAAAACCGTATAGCAGTTGCGCGTAATCGCTATATTTCTACCGTCCAAGATTACAACACCTATGTTCGTCAATTCCCACAAGTTGTAACTGCGAAAGTCATTGGCATGGATGCAAAAGAAAACTTTAGTGCTGAAGCGAGTGCACAAAAGACACCTAATGTTTCTTTTGATTAAATCAATGATTATAAGTTGATGAATATGAGCATGAGAACTCAGCATCTTAGACAAAATAGTATGAAATTGATTTCATGGCTATTTGTCTTTGTGATGACCTGTACATTGCAAACGGTTCATGCAGAATCTGCAACAGCAGTAGATCATGAGTCTGACGCGATTGTGCTGGGAAAAGTGATTCAATCCAACTCAACAAATCCATCATCAAGTGCTCAGCAAAATAAACCAACACCAGTATCTCCTGTTACTGTTTCAAATGATATGCAGGAAGGAGACTCACAACGTCAACTTCCTACATTAAATGAACCTGTGATAGATCAGGCGAATATACTTTCTCGTCAAGAAAAGTCGGAGCTTGATACAATAATTCGCGGTCTATATAGCGAGGGTAAGGCTCAAATTGGGATCGTCATCGTTCCAACAACTGGTCAGGAAGGTATTTTTGACTTTGCAATGCGGACTGCACAGACTTGGGGGTTGGGTTCTGCTCAACAAGATAATGGCTTGTTAATCGCGGTTGCAATCAATGATCGAAGATTACATATCGCAACAGGTTATGGATTGGAAGGTGTGATTCCGGATATTGTTGCGAGTCGAATCATTCGCGAACAAATCACCCCTTATTTTAAAGTCAATCAATTTGGACAGGGTTTAATTGCAGGGGTCAGAGAAATTGAACGAATCGTTAACCTTGATCCGGAAATTGCCCAACAAGCTGCTGAAGAACTGAAACTTAGACAAGAACAAGCCTTAAAAGCGCAATATGCAAAGGAAAAGACATTTAACACGGTATTATTTATTTTAATCGCTGGTGTGATTGGTTCTTTTATTATTGGTAATCGTTTAAGTGCTTCGGTCGCGGGTGTTACTGCTTTTGCTGCGAGCATGATTTATGGTTCAGGGATTTTAATCAGCTTGATTGTGGGCATTGGAATTTTCTTTTTATTATTTACATCCATCGCACAGTTGATTTTCCAAGCATTTTTATCTGGCGGAGGACGCGGTGGCAGTGGCGGTCGAGGCGGATTTGGCGGTGGTGGATTTAGTGGCGGTGGTGGTGGCTTTGGTGGGGGAGGTGCGTCAGGCTCATGGTAACAAAAACTGAAACGACAGAAATTATCACTGAACCAAGGTTGCAACAAGCATCTCAACCTAGCTTCAAGCGTTGGATTAAGCATTTTTGTTATTTGCCTGCATCTAAACGTTATTTTTCTAAGATGGATCAAAATGCAATTGCTGAAGCGGTTAAGCGTGCGGAGCAAGGTCATGTAGGTGAGATTCAAGTGGTCATAGAGGGATATATTCCATGTGCCTTGGCTTATTCAATGAATACTCGTCAGCGCGCCGAACAACTTTTTGCTGAATTAGGTGTATGGGATACAGAGTTTAATAGTGGTGTACTGATATATTTAAATCTATGTGAACAGAAAGTTGAAATTGTGATTGATCGTGGGATTCAAAAGGCAACAACGCAGCAAGATTGGCAAGCAATCTGTGATCACATGATTAATGAGCTAAAAAATAAAAATTATAAACAGGGGGTTATTGGTGGCGTGATGGAAGTCGGCGAAATTTTGAATCGTTTTTATGATGATAAAGTGCAAGATTTGGAAAATGAGCTCAGTAATCAGCCAATAATTTTAAATTAATTTAAGAAAAGTGACAAAAAATGTCACTTTTTTACATAAATTAACATTAAAAATAAATTTGAAAATTATTTATTGGCAACCTTGAAGCGTTATCCGAAAATAGCATCAGTTAGTTAGCAACAACAAAATCTATTTTGGGGATAGGTTGTTAACTTTGAACTTAAAAAATTAGGAGAGATGTTATGAACGCTCAAAAAGGTTTTACTTTAATCGAGTTAATGATTGTTGTTGCAATTATCGGTATTCTTGCTGCGATTGCGATTCCTGCTTACCAGAACTATATCGCTAAATCTCAAGTGAGTGAAGCTTTAAGTTTGGCAAGTGGTTTAAAAACAACAATTCAAACTAATTTGCAGAATAATTCATGTTTTTCAAATGGTAAAGATGCCGAAGGTGGTACCGATACTATTAAAGGTAAATATGGAACAGCTGAAATTACAGCTGGAACTGGAGCTGATGCAAACCTAACTTGCGGAATTAAGTATACTTTTAATGAAACAGGTGTATCTAATAAGGTAGCTAAGAAAGTTATAGCATTAGATGTTAATGATAATGGTGTAATTTCAAAAGCTGCTGCAGGTAATACTATCAGCGATGAATTTTTACCACAAAGTTTGACAGCTCCGAGTAAGGCTTCATAAATTATAAAGATAAGAGGATTTTTTAAATCCTCTTTTTTTTATATGAAAATTATTTATATTCTTCTCGCCAACTTTGCCCTTGTTGCACTTGCAAGTTACTTGGGTGTAGGGCGACCATTGATCAATTACGACTACTTATTAGTAGTGATCATCTTTTTATTTTTAAAGAATAGATTTCTAGCTGTTGTACTATTTACACTTTGTATTTTCATAGATGGTTTAAATATATTCTTTCAAATATTTCCAATTATTCATCTATCCGATATTCTTTATCTATTTAAATTTATACCAGAAATAGATGATAGTAAAAAAATAATAATTTCGTTTGGATTATTATCCCTATTTATATATCTGTTTTTCTTGTGGGTAGTGCTACGGAACTTTTCGATTTCTAAAAAATACTTTTCCTATGCAGTCGTTATTATAATCTTACTATCAATACTACAGAGTTTTTATATTGCCAATGGTGAGCGAGCATGGCGTATTGGTGAATCTAAATATTTTGATTCACAAATTTATAATTTCATAAAATTTAGAAATATAGATTTTATAAAAAAATTTCAAACTTCAGAAACAGCTTTGGGAGACAGATATTCTTTTTCAACTGGTTATGATGAAGTATTAAGAATTGAAAATCCTAAAAAAATTTTATTTATTGTAAATGAATCATGGGGAGTCACCTCAGATGAAATTCAAGAAGATTTATTGCATGAAATTTTAAAAAACAAACGGTTTAAATTACTTAAACGGTCTGAAGTTAGTACAGATGGGTTTACCGTCAATGCTGAAATTAGAGAGTTATGTGGTTTATATCTGAATAATTTTAATCTCAAAAAACAAAAAAATGGATTTGAACAGTGTCTACCTCATATTTTGAGTAAAAGGGGATTTCATACACTGGGTGTTCATGGTGCTGCGAGCACCATGTATGAGAGGAAAGACTGGTATCCCAAATTAGGTTTCAAGGAATCTCTATTTTATGAAAATTTTTTAAACTTAAATTCGCGTTGCTATTCATTTCCAGGATTATGCGATCGAGATTTGATGCAAGTTATTAGAAATAAACTCATGAATCACGATAAAATTTTTCTTTATTGGCTTACGTTGAATACGCATCTTTCATATGACTTGAGAGATCTTAAAAATGATCAATTTGATTGCGAGCGATTTTTAATCGATAGAAAATCCTCTTTATGCCGAAATTTAAAATTACAGAAGCAGTTTTTTTCGGATTTTAATGATAATTTTGTTGTTGAAGAGCTTGAAGGAACAATAGTTGTAATTGTTGGTGATCATGTGCCACCGTTGCTCGAAAATAATGAAATCAGATTTAAAGATGCTAAAGTTCCAATGATCGTGGGGTATATAGAGTGACGAATTTAAAAACACATAATAATGTCTTTTTGTTTTTTTTATTTTTTATTATAGGGTTTAGTAGTGTTTCTTATAGCCTTATCAATAATTTAGTGATTACTTTTATTTTGGGTGTGGCATTATTATTTGTTTTATTGAAATTTAAACTTGAATATTTTAGCTTCGAAAAGAAAAGATCACTGTTTTATTTTTTTTTATTGTTTCTAGTTTTTGGAGTTTCTCTCTATCTCTCACCTTATCAAAATGAGCACATGTTGTATCGTTATTTTGGAGTGGTCTTAAGTATTATTTTTGGAATATTTGGATACTTTAACTACAAGAATAAAGGCTTTGATCTGATTTTTATCAGCCAAATTTTGAGTCTAATCGGTTTCCTTCATTGTACAGTTTTAATATTTTATTGGTTTACTGTTCCGAGTCCAGCTGATTACGATTGGATATGGGATATGCCATTTTTTTCAAACATCAGACATATCGCGGATTATCTGTCCATTTGTTTTTTGGCTTCATTTATTTTGCTGTTGAATAAAAAACTGAAGCTTGGTTTTATATATTATATTTTTTCAGTTGTTTTACTTTCTGTGATTATTTGGACTGGAGCTCGGGCAGCTTATTTAAGTGTCGCTTTAGCCCTTATATTTTTAGTTTTAAATGATATTAAGACTATAAAAAAATTAATTATGGTTTTAGTTCCATCAGTCATCTTGCCACTGTTTTTTAAAACAAATTTACCTGGTTTGGGTATGGGGCGATCATTTGATGTGGTTGGTAAGTCGGTTAATAGCTATACCTCAGGCCGGGTAGAGTTATATCAAACAATATTAAGCAAGTTTTCTGAAAGTCCGTTATGGGGCTTGGGTCCTGAAGCGATACGAAATATTGCGATTCCGCATGCAGGAGATGTGTTTGCCCAAGCACATAATCTGATTTTACAAATATTGCTTGAGTTTGGGCTCATCGGTTTTATTCTTATTTCAATTATTTTTGTGAAACCATTAATTCGTATTGCTAAATTTGAAAAGAACTATGAATTTATAATTTTGACGAGTTTTGTTATCAATATATGCGTCGCTGCTATGTTTAATGGGGGATTCTATTACATCGTGACTTTACATATTTTTTGTTTCTTTTATGGCGCACTGTTGGCGAATTTAGATTCGAAAAGTACAATTACAATTTCTTAATTACATATTTGTATGCTGAACTTATTTGCATGTTTGCTATTTTTAGCGTTAGCTTGGCTGCTACCATACCATCGTTCTCCTTGGCCAACCTTCGGTTCAGAAGTATTGACGTTTATCGCAGTCTCTTTTTTATTGCTATATTTAGCAAAATCTAAAGTAAAAATCGCAAAACCACAGCTTTATTTATTGCCATTTTTAAGTATTCCACTCATTCAATTTATTTTTGGACAGAACATCTATTTCAGCAATGCTTTATTTAGTTTTGCGTATATTCTGTTCTTTGTATTGATGGTCATTGCTGGATATCAACTTTGCCTTGAGCAGAGAAATAGAGAACAAGTATTTAAAATTACCTGTTTAACATTTGTTTCAGTTGGGGTTATCTCAGCTGTATTTGCGGTGCTTCAATGGCTCCAGTTGAATTGGATTTTAGGTGATCTTATTTACCCACTAAAGGGAAATAGACCTTACGCCAATTTAGCTCAACCCAATAACTTAGGGACTTTACTTTTTTTAGGGCTACTGAGTTCGCTCTATCTATTTGAAAAACGATTACTTTCCAATCTTTATCTTATACCAATCGCGTTTGTTATTTTATTGGGAATTGTTTTAGCACAATCTCGAACAAGCATTATCGTTTGTGCTTTTATCGTGATCTATTGGTTAATCAAACAATTCAAAAAACAGAATCGATTTTCATTGACCCATTTAGCTTTTTGGTTAGGTGTATTTGTACTCTTAACACTGAATTTAACGACGATCAACCAGTTGATTTTTTCTATTGGTGATTCAGCTTCAGTCGTGCAAAGTTCCGCAGCAAACCGTGCTGTCCAAGGTATGGGTGATATTCGCCTTGATATGTGGCAACAAATGATAGCTGCGATTCTGCATCAACCATGGTGGGGGTATGGATGGAATCAAACAGGCTTAGCACAATACTATATTACTGATACCTTCCAAGTTTCACTTTGGTATAAAAGTGCACACAACATGATTCTAGATCTGTTGGTCTGGAATGGTTTGATTTTAGGTGGGTTTATTCTTCTGTACTTTACAGCTTGGCTACTGTGGCTCAATAAAGGGGTGAAGGATAATATCTCGATCATTGCAACATTAATGGTATGTGCAATCCTCATTCATGGCATGTTAGAGTTTCCTTTGCATTATGCTTATTTTCTACTTCCAGCAGGTTTCTTACTGGGCATCATTCAGGCGCAATATAAAAATTTGCCTTCAGTAAAAATGAATGGTCGAGTGTTCGCAGTGATTGCTCTTATCACGATTGTGGGAGCTTTAGTTACGACACGGGATTATTTTTTATATAAAGAGCAAAGTGTACTCGCATCAAAGACTGAAGCTTTAACAGTAGATCAACAACACACCATGCAAAAGCAAATTTGGTTGATTACCCAATTTAAAGAGCGCGTGTGGTGGATCGGATTAGATCCTAAAACTGAAATGACAGAACAACAACTTGCTGATCTAGAGCGAATGGTTGCAAACTTGGCATCAAAATATGATTTACATAAGTATGCACAAGTATTGGCTTTTAATGGTATGGAGCAAGAAGCGAAGCATCAACTATGGATTTTAGAAACATTGCATAAGCAACATATTGAGTATGATGACTTATTGAAATAAAAAAATCCCCGAAAGGGGATTTTTTTATTTCAATCATTAAATTTGGCTTTGAATATAATTCTCTACACCAACTTGATCGACAAGATCGAGTTGAGTGGTCGCCCAATCTAAATACTCTTCTTCTTTTTCTAAAATCTCTTGTACTAAATCACGCGTAACGTAATCGAGTTGTTCTTCTGCTAATTTCACAGCAGTTTGTATCGTTTCAATGTTTTCTTTTACTTTCCGAACATCGCATTGCAGCACTTCGATTGTGTGTTGACCAATATAGAGCTTACCCAGATGTTGAAGATTTGGAAGACCTTCTAAAAATAAAATGCGTTCAATGATTTTATCTGCATGCTTCATTTGGCGGATAGATTCTTTATATTCCGCTGAACCGAGTTGTTCGATGCCCCAATCATTAAACATGCGTGAGTGTAAAAAATATTGGTTGATGGCTGTAAGATGGTGGTAAAGCACCTGATTTAACTGATGAATAACGTCACGGTTGCCTTTCATGATCTTAGCTCCAAACTCAAAATTCAGCCTATCATAGAAGGCTATCGATAGAGATTATCTTAACCCAACTTGCTAAAGTCTGACGAGTAATTTATTGAACAGCAAATGAAAATCGCAATCAAATACACTTTTTCAAAAAATAACCCCGCTGAGTCAAAGCGGGGGGAGAAATTGGAAATCTGAATTATAGTTATAGAATGAGTTCTTATTATTTTTAGCACATTCTGAGTTAAGCGGCGATTGAAATTCTGGCAGCTATTTCAGCAAGTTCTTCATTAATAATACTGCGTGCTTCAGGAACACAGCGTCCACAACAAGTGCCTAGGTCAAGCAAGTCACGAATTTCACGATAAGATTCAGCGCCATTTGCCATAGCATCTTTAATATCTTGATCTGTAATTCCACGACATAAACAAACGTACATTTCTGCTCAACCACAAGGATAAATGCGATAGTTGATATTATTGATAATTATTATCGTTTGTCAATGAAATTCATTTAAAAATGCTGTTTAATTCATCGTTTTTCCAGATAAAAAAATACCACCTTATAGGTGGTATTTTCTAAGATATTGTAATTATTTAGAAATAATTACAACGCCATCCATTTCAACCAGTGCGCCTTTAGGTAAACTTGCAACGCCTAATGCCGCTCGTGCAGGGTAAGGCTGAGCGAAATATTCCCCCATAATTTGGTTTACCAGTTGAAAGTGAGATAAATCAGTGAGGAAAATATTCAGTTTAGCAATATCAGCTAAAGAACCACCAGCAGCTTCACAAACTGCTTTTAGATTATCAAATACACGACGAATTTGAGCTTCAATGCCCTCAACCAATTCCATGCTATATGGATCTAATCCAATTTGTCCTGAAAGATAAAGTGTATCGCCGACAAGAATGGCTTGAGAGTAAGTACCAATTGCAGCAGGTGCATTTTCAGTATGAATGACTTGGCGGGACATCTATTTCTCCATTATTCAAATCTAGCTTCATCATAAAGGATGAACACTATAGGTGAAAGCTCTAATCTGTATTCTTTAGCAGGCTTGTGAGACTTCTTCAACCGCAAGAGGAGCTGACATGCGTGAAATACGCGGAAAACCAAATTGCATGCGGAGTTCACGAATGATTTGCGCAATTTGCTGACGACTATGAACAACAATACTCAGATAGGTTTTTGAATCGTATTTTCGAACGGACTCGATTCCTATTTTTGATTTACGGCAGATATAAATCAGTTCTGAAATTTGCTCATCACTTAATAATAGATCGATACACAAGTAAGCATTGAAATTGATTTCTGATTCACCTTCATCTTTCCAGTGCAACGGCATAATATTTTCAGGGTGTAACTGTTGTTCGTGTAGAAGGTTCTTACAGCGAGCACGGTGAACAATAAGACCGCGGCGAGATAAATGTCCCTGAATAGGATCGCCTAGCACTGCATTACAACAATGGGCATATTTTACATCTACACCATCAGTACCTAAGATCAGGCGACTTGATGCTTGATCTTGATGATGATCTTGAGCAAAGAGATGGTTCGCCACAAGTTGTGGGAGCAAATCACCTACAGCAATTTGTTCAAAAAGTTGATTCTTGGTTGGAATATGGCGCCATTGTAATAGTTCAGTCCAATTTTGATCGGTTAGATCATGAATAGACGTATTAAATAACTTTAATGCACGATTTAAAGCTTGTTGACCGACAAGACGCTGTTCATCAATATCTTGGTCTCGCAAAATATTTTGAATAGAGCGTCTGGCTTTTTGAGTGTTGATAAAGCTCAGCCAATCCGGGTTGGGTGAAGCGAGAACATCTGTAATCACCTCAATGACTTGACCACTTGAGAGTGGTGTAGAAAGCGGTTTGATTTCACCATCAATTTTACAGCCGACTGCATGGTTACCTAAGAACAAGCTTGCAGAATAAGCGAAATCTACTGCTGTCGCTCCTTGTGGTAACTCATGTAAGTGACCTTGAGGAGTATAGACCCATATTTTTTCTTGATGTAAATAATCTAATAGATCATTAAACGTGGTCTTTGCACAGTCGCCACCGACTAAGGTATGCAAATTCTGCATAGATGCTTGAATGGCAGATCGGCATGTTTGAGGAGCATTTTCACCTAATACCACCCCAAATCGCGCAGCCTTACGCATAAGTTCAGTTTGTATGGTGAGCGAAAGCGTTGTTTTCTCGCCTTTCAAACGCAGCATTAAGGATTGATTGCCACCTGGAAGAGGGCGGCGGATATGATCTTGGTAATTTAAAACTTGGAAGTTATCTTTTAACAACTCAACTAAACGATCGCAATCGGCAATGGTCTGGAGAACGATTTCAAACGCATGACTATGTGTGAGTTCTTGAAGGTTAATTTCGTTTTTAACAAAGTGGCGTAATAATTCAATGTTATTGTTTTTCTTTTTAATCCGCCCAGGAATATTGGAGTTTTCCAAGAGATCGCTCAAATGCTTTTCCCAAATGGCTTGGTACTTACAGCGTTGAGGTTTGGTTTGCGCCAAAGCATTTTGAACATCATTGAACATATCTAGATCAAGATTTTGATAACAGAGGTGTTCAAGATTGTCAGCCATTTCATTCATGCCGACCAAACGTGCCATTGGCACGAATATATCAAAAGTTTCTTGTGCAATACGGGCACGTTTATCTGGTCTTAAAGCTTCCAAAGTCGTCATATTATGGTAACGGTCTGAAAGTTTAATGATGATCACACGAGGATCTTGTAACGTGGCTTGTAGGATTTTTCGGAATGAGGCTGCTTTATTATATTCCTTGTCACTAGAGTGGCTTAATTTCGTAACACCATCGACCAGCTCAGCCACTGTTTTGCCAAATTTTTCAGTAATGTCTTCTTTGCTAAAGTCGGTATCTTCAATAACATCGTGCAGTAGTGCTGCCATTAACGTTTCTGGGTCTAGGCGCATATGCGCCAGAATACAACTTACGGCTATCGGATGCAGAATATAGGGTTCACCGCTTTTGCGTGTAATACCATCATGCGCCATGTCAGCATAATCGCAGGCCACAAGTACTCTGTCGACGTCCTTTTCAGATAAATACGCGTCGATGATGACTTTTAGCTGTTGCTTAGCTTGGCTGACCAATGGGCCTGGCATACTACACCTTTGAATCCGTGGAAGAGAGTAAAAAGTAAAAGACTTTACTAAAAATTCATATTGCTACAATGCTCTATTTTTAAATAGAGAATAGCTCTAATTTTTTTAACAAATTTTTTCAATTTTGTCGAATCATTCTCTAAAAAAATTCAATAAAAAAGCCTAGTCACTGGACTAGGCTCTTTTAAATGCAGGTCTTAAAGCTTATTGGAAAGAAAAACCATCTAAGTTTAAGTTATTTGCAGAAAGTGCTAAATCTAAGCTAGACGTTTGATAATCTTGCTCACGCTGTTTCAAGATATCTTTAGTGACATGACCTTCAGCGATTTCACGTAAAGCAACCACTGTTGGTTTGTCATTGTCCCATTCTACAGTTGGTTCGATACCTTGACGAGCAAGTTGACGCGCGCGTTTGCTTGCCACTAGTACAAGCTCAAAGCGGTTGTCTACATGGTCTAAACAATCTTCAACGGTTACGCGTGCCATAAGAGTTCTCGTATGTATGAAATTTTTTAACAGACTGCGCAGTATAAAATGCTTTGTCTATAGACTCAAGTTTAATCACGAATTCGGTGTGATTAATTTTTGAATTAAATCTTTATGTCGGTGAGCCTGTTGTGATAATGAAAGACGGTTCGCATTAATGACAGACTCAAGATCATGTAAAGCTTTATTAAAATCATCATTCAAGATGATGTAATCGAAGTTTACGTACTGTTGCATATCTTCTACCGCACAACTTAAGCGATGTTCAATCACTTCAACAGAATCTGTACCGCGGTTTGATAGGCGTTGGCGAAGATCAAATTGAGTAGGTGGAAGAATGAAAATTTGTTTTGATTCAGGAAAAAGTTTGCGAACCTGTTCTGCACCTTGCCAATCAATTTCAAGTAAAACATCATGACCCTTTGCAAGTTGTTCTTTTACAGTCGCTTGTGAAGTGCCGTAGTAGTTACCGAAAACTTCCGCGTATTCGATGAAACCACCTTGATTCACTTGCTCAATGAAAGATTCTTTGCTGGTAAAGTGATAATGCACACCATCTAATTCACCAGGGCGTTGACCTCGAGTAGTGTGTGAAACAGAAACGTGTAAATTGCTTACGCGCTCAAGTAGGGCTTTAACTAATGATGTTTTGCCAGTTCCAGAAGCAGCTGAAACGACAAACAAGAGACCCGACATGATATTTTTCCTGATATGATAAAATATCTTCTCTATTTTAGAGCAGAGTGCTTTTAAACTAAATAGCAATTCGCATTTGTTTTAAAAAATATTCTGATTCATTGACCAAATTTTAGCGATCGTTTGAGGGTCTTATGGAAATTGTTTTAGCTAATCCACGTGGTTTCTGTGCTGGTGTAGACCGCGCTATTGCGATCGTTAATCGTGCACTTGAAAGCTTCAATCCTCCCATTTACGTTCGTCATGAAGTGGTACATAACAAATTTGTTGTGGACGATTTACGCCAACGTGGTGCAATTTTTGTAGATGAATTAGATGAAGTTCCTGATGACAATATTGTGATTTTTAGTGCACATGGTGTATCAAAAGCTGTACAACAAGAAGCTGAGCGCCGTGGATTAAAAGTATTTGATGCCACATGTCCTCTCGTGACAAAAGTGCATATCGAAGTCACAAAATATGCGCGTGAAGGGATTGAAGCTATTCTGATTGGTCATGAAGGGCATCCAGAAGTTGAAGGCACCATGGGTCAATATGATCTAAAAAATGGTGGTGCAATTTATCTGGTTGAAGATGAAGATGATGTTGCTGCTTTACAGGTGAATAATCCTAATAAGTTAGCATTTGTCACTCAAACGACACTTTCAATTGATGATACTGCAAAGGTCATTGATGCATTGCGTGCTAAATTCCCAGCGATCCAAGGGCCGCGTAAAGATGATATCTGCTATGCAACTCAAAACCGTCAAGATGCGGTCCGTGATTTAGCGACTCAATGTGATGTCGTTTTAGTTGTTGGTTCTCCAAACTCTTCGAACTCTAATCGTCTTCGTGAATTGGCAGAGCGAATGGGTAAGCATGCTTATCTCGTAGATAATGCGGATGAGCTGAAAAAGGAATGGTTTGCTGAAACCACTAAAATTGGTGTTACCGCAGGTGCTTCAGCACCTGAAATTTTGATTAAACAAGTGATTCAGCGTCTACAAGATTGGGGCGCTACGTCACCACAGGAATTAAATGGGCGAGAAGAGAACATAACCTTTAGCTTGCCTAAAGAATTGAGAATTCAAGTTACTCAAGCTTAATAATGAATTATCAATGACATACCAGGATAAGTGAACAGATTGCAAAAGCGTGATCTTATCCTCATTTTAATACCATTTGTCATAACTGTGTTGGTTTTATAATTATAAAATATTACTTTTGTAACATTAATAAATAAATACAAAAGTTTGAATATGAAAGACTTACAACGGGGCTTTACCATTATTGAGCTGTTGATTACCACAATTGTGCTATCAATCACAGCAACCATGGCTATTCCATCTTTTAAAAATCTTGTTGCGCAATATCGCCTAAATTCAGATGTGCGTGAATTATCAAGCGTGCTGATGATGGCGCGTAATCAAGCAACATTGTTAAGAAAAGATGTGACTGTAGATCTTAAGTCGAATCAATCAGATAGCAGTACAATCTTTCATTGGACACCCAAAGCGCAAAATAAATTGACTTCATCACAAGAAAAAGTCACATTCTGGATGGATGGGGGAATTTCTGACTTTACATCTGACATAAATTTTTCTATTTGTAATAAGGTGTTAGGTGTTTCTAAAACGATAGCAATAACAAGAATGGGAACACAATATTTAAAAGCAGAGGGGACATGCTAATGCGTGCTGCGCAACAGGGGGTAGGAATGATCGAAATTCTAGTTGCCTTATTGGTTTTGGCCATTGGGGTATTGGGGTTTTCATTTTTACAAATGCGCGCAATTGATGCTTCACATGAAGCAATGTCTAAATTACAAGCCATGAATTTAGCGCGTGACTTATCTGAGAAGATACGTGCGAACTCAAATGCTTATACTCAGTATCAAGCTAGAATAAATGCAGAAACACAAACAACTACAGCCAAATCATGTGTGCAAAAAGGAACGACGAATCCATGTGTTCAAGCAGCCGATTTTGCCCATTATGATGCTGCCCAGATAATAAAAAATGCCAATGATCTTGGTATGAGTATCAAAATGCCGAATTGCCAAGTCAGTAATAATTTGCAATCTCGCCGATGCATTTACGTAGCCTGGGGAAAAACAAAACCTATCGATGATGCTTCTGCAAAAGATGCATGTACCCATGGTGGAAGTTATTTACCAAAAGCGCAATGCATCGTTATGGAGCTTTATTGATGCAGCATCGTAGGTATACACAAAAAGGTTTGACGCTAGTCGAGCTTATGATCGCTTTGGTGCTTGGATTATTGATTACCGCTGCTGCGGTACATCTGTTTTTTACAGGGCAGATGGGATTCACGATGCAGAAAGGGATGTCGGAGGTTCAAGATAACGGGAACTTCGGTCTGCGCTTTCTTACTTATGAAATTCGTAAAGCAAATTATGGTCAAGTAAATATCATAAATGATCGTTTGACGCATGGTGGCATTGTTATCACTTCAGCTCAGTCTCCAGTGGTGCCTACATCTGGTGATTTGGCATTTAATGCGACCAATATTCCCGTCAATATTTCACGAAATATTCCAAATACGGAGGTTGTGCCTGTATCGCAATCTGGTATGCCGAGTAATATAGAGTTGGTTTCCGCTGAATCTTCACAACCTGCTCAAGCGGGAATGAGCGACCAATTGGTCATGCAGTTTTATGCTGATACACAAGGTGTGGATTGTGAAGGTAATAATTACGATGCTGGACGATATATTGTTCAACGTTTTTTTCTACGTAAAGATGCAAATGCAAATATTCAAAAAGAACCACACGATGCATTGGTCTTGGCCTGTGAAGCAGGGTGGTACACGCGTAACAGCACTCAAATTTTAAAAAATTTTAATAATAAACAGACTGTCTTTGGAACAACGAATGGTGAAATTTTGATGCATCGTGTTGATCACTTTCACTATCTGTTGGGGATTTCTAATGACGATAATACGGCACAGCAAAGATATATAAGTATTGAAGATTATAAAAAGCTCAATGTTTATCCACGTCCACGCATCAATTCAATACAGGTCGGTTTATTAGTAAGGTCATCTGAGAATGTAGGTCAAAATCAAGCAATTTCTCCTCATCAAGAATTTGAAGTTCTTGATCAAAAAGTAAAATTAAAAAAAGCACAAAAAACCGTCGCGACTAAATTTATTCGACAAGTCATTACACAAACGATCGCGATTCGAAATGGTATGAGTGTGATGGATTCAGCGGAGGGCTTATGATTCAACATCAACGTGGTGCAACGCTGATTGTGGTACTGATTATGTTAGTTCTGCTCACCATTATTGGTACTTGGGCGATTCGACAAAGTATGGTGAGTTTGAATATCACCACCAACAGCCAAGCGCAACAATTGTTAATGCAATCTTCCGATACTGTTTTTTATCGATTGGGGCATGGCGGCTATGCTGCCTCCAGTGGTAACCCTCTGAGCTTAATTGGTTACTCGATTCAGAATGAAGGTGACGAAGTCGTATTCTGTTTTAGAAACCAATCCAATAGTGCGATGTTTAATGTTTCCAACAGTAGTGTATTGCGTTGGAATGAAGCAATGAGTGATGTCTCAGTCGATGGTGTTTCTGGGTTTTGTTCCTTATCAAACGATGGGGATTATGCCAGTGCTCGTAAGGCGCAATTAACTCAGGTGTCTGTAATCGTAAGCCCTCCATCAGACAGTGATCATGATATCCCACTTTCAAACGCAAACGTTGGAACTGACACTGAAAGTATAGGACAACCTTCTGATACTAAAAAAATAACAGTCTATTCAACATCGCTCTTACCCGCATTGTCTTCGACAGATTTAACGGATGAAATCCATCTTTGTTTGCGCCGACCACATACAGCACCATTGGTGGGTAATGCACAAACCATTTCATCTTGTTTAAAGGATATTGGTGTGCCGTATAACACCCAAATTCAAAGTTACATTTTTGATGCTTATCAGCGCGCTGAATCTTAATGGGGATGTGTTGTGAATAAAAAGATAAAGAATCATTTTACAAAAAAGATGATTGCGCAAAGTATTGCAGTCGTGATGGCATTGGGTGCGATCCCAATGCAATTGAGTGCCAGTGATCTACAAATTTATCAAAATCCTGTAGCAAAAAATAATCCGATTATCATGTTGGCGATTGATAACTCGATGAGTATGAGTGCAGTAGATGCAACTTAAAAAGGTCAAAGTGTTAGCCGTTTAAATGCCTTAAAAAACTCATTGGTAGATGCCTTAAATGCAAAGGACTTATCAGGAAATTATCGTATTCCAGATAATGTTTATATTGGGGTGTCGGTGTTTACGTCAACAGGTGAAATAGGGACAACAGAAGATTGGTTAAGCTATGGTGAAAATGCTCGTTCATCTAAAATCTTACTAGAAGCAAAACAACTTACACCTGCTCACCGTACGGATTTAATCAATAAAATTAATAGTATTGGAGCCGTAGGTAGTACGCCCACACCACTATTACTCTCAGAAACTTATGCATATTTACTAGGAAATCGTACCTTTGGGGCTAACCTAAAAGGCATCGATTTACTTCCTTCATCTAAATATTCTAATTATAGCCGTGGTTTATCTGGAGCATCATTTGCGCCAGCGGACATTCGCAAAGCGGATGGTAGTTATAGAGCGCCACTCAACAAGTTGAATAACAGTGATGCCCAATGTAGTACGCAAGGTGTTTTTTTCTTAACAGATGGGGCGCCAGTTGGTTTGAGACCAAAGACGGTACTCCCTGTCATGCAAAATGCGTTGGCAGATGACAGCTTTACTTGTGAAGGCTCGCCCTTAAAAGATGTCTACTACAATTACGGTAATGCCAAAGGTGCCAGTGGTGCCGCGACCTTCAATGGCGAGTTTAAGGAAATGGCGACGCAGCCATATCGTTTTTATGAAGATGATATTGGTAATGCTGTGTCAGCCAATCAAACCACCTGGCAAAACCGTAGTTCATGGGCTTGTGTGGGTAAGATGGTTCAGCGTTTGGCAAATCAAACACAGATGACCAGCGATGCGAATCAGAAGCGTGTTTATACATCTACTGTAGGTTTTGGTCCCTTATTCCAAAAGCATCCACGAGAAACCTGTCGTGATTATGACAATGACGGTCTATACGATCATTGTACTTTTGATAGTAGCTATACAGGTTCTGGAAATGACATTTCCAATAGTATGAATGCTCAAGCATTAAAACAGTTGGGGAATGTGATTGGTAAAGGGGATACCTACGGGACTCGCCAAGAAATTGGGGGGTATACCCAAGCGACTTCTGGTGAAGATATTCAGAATGCATTGAATACCTTCTTGGTTGCCGTCTCTCACGGTAACTTTGAGGCTGCTAGTTTTGGTACTTATGTGGTGCCATTTGACCGTTTATCAACAAGTTCAGCATATCCTTATGTGTTCGCACCGCAGTTTCAACCACAGGTGAGCACAGCAAATTCGGTATTGGCTTCCACACATCAATTATGGTTAGGGAACTTAAAGAAATACAGTATTAACGCTCAAGCTGTGATGATTGATCGTGCGGGGAAAGAGGTACTTGATCGATCAGGTGCAATACGAACCAATACGCAGGATTTTTGGAACAATACTGGAATCGATGATGGTTTGAGTGCAATTCAAGGGGGCGTGTTCTCTCGGATTGCCACACCTTCACCACTAGCAGGTGTTACTGCTACAGACAAAATAAAAACGCGCCCGTTATTCACCAATGCAACGATTGCCACAACGGGTGATCAAGCAAAACGATTGGTAGGTTCTGAGAATGGACAACTGACGAAATTAACGACACAGAATGTGCTGGCCGCGACCTATATTGATTCAACCAAGTCGGGGTGGCGACAAAATGTATATCAACCCTATTTACTGTCGGCTTTGGGTTATCGACTTGATAAAAACTACTTAAGTAGCTTACCTGCTGGATACATTTGGAATGATCTAAATAAGGTTAAAGATCTTAAGGTGATGCAGCAAATGGGAGGCGTTGTTCACTCGGAACCACTATTGGTCACGCTCGAAGCAAAATATAACGCGGGGTCTGGTACCATTTTAGCGAATACCCGTAATGCGACTCATCGAAAAGATTACGTGGTATTTGGGACGATGCAAGGATTATTGCATGTTGTGGATCAAGAAACTGGTGAAGAGGCATTTAGTTTCTTAGCTCATGAAATGGTTCAAGATCCAAGTCGACGAGACGCGTTACTTGAACAGTCCAATACATTATTGTCATCTGCGCATCCTATTTATGGCATGGATGGATCATGGACTTCAGATGTTCAATATAAGATTGATCAGAACAACAATAAGTTTATTGCTGCGAAAGCCAACATTTATGGTGGTATGCGCATGGGTGGGCGTAGTTATTATGCCTTGGATATGAAAAATCCGAACCAACCTGAATTACTTTTCCATGTTGATCCAAGTTCTGGAACGATAAAGAGTAAATCAACATCAGTGAGTGGCACAAATCAATCAGATGCCTTAAAAGCTATGGGATATAGTTGGTCTAAACCTACCATTGCTAAAATTCGTTTTGACGGCAAAGTTAAAACGGTCATGATTGTGGGTGGTGGCTATGATATGGCCTATGAAACGGATGGTTATCAGCCTCAATCTGCATTAACTGGTCAACGAGCTAATCAAGGGGCGGGCGTCTATATTTTTGATGCTGAAACGGGCGAATTATTGTGGAATGCACGCTATGGCAACCAATCGAATCAAACCAGTGTTGATGTTAAGCATGCTGAGATGAAATATAGTGTGGTCAGTCAAATTAAAGCATTTGACCGCAATACGGATGGTTTGATCGATCACCTATATTTTGGTGATTTAGGTGGGCAAGTGTGGCGCGTCGATCTCAATAATCGTCTTGGAACGAATACAACCGCGTTTGGACGAGTGACACGTCTTGCTGATTTTAGTGCGTATCACCAACGTTTTTATGAAATGCCTGCTTTGACCATCCATGATCTGAATGGTGAGCGATTTGGTGCGGTGAGTATTGCGTCAGGAAATCGCAGCTTTCCATTAAATACCAGCAATATTTATGACAATCGAGTCTATGTGTTACATGATTATGACTTGGCACAACCGAATTTGTTTCAAGCGAATTTTGCTAAAACACAAAACCTTACCGAAGCTCATTTAACTGCATGGTCTAATTTATCAGGTACAACAGTGCCACATCTGATGAACCGTAATAAGCGTGGTTGGTTCTATGTGCTGCAACGAACAACGGCTAAAAACGAAACAGCGAATACTGGTACAGTTAAAGCATTAAATGGTTATATTGCGATCGCAAATAGTCCAAGTCATTCAGATTTATATGTGTCTTTATACAATCCAAATGATGCATCGTCACAACAACCGAACCAATGTACTGGGGGCATTAAAGGAGCAAGTCGTACCTTAAAGCTTTGCTTGCCGTATGGTGTTTGTGGAGATGCTGGATCAACGTCTAATCTTCAAAATAAAATTGTGGCAGAAATCTCAGACACTAAGTCTGATGGGATTAGTAAGCTAAACAGCGTACCTATTGTCCAGAATGGTAAAAAGAAAACGACTTTGCTGGGCGGTGGTTATACCAACTACATCACAACCAAAGTGCTGAAAGCTTATAACTGGTTTGAGCGTCAGTAGGTGGTTACCATGAATCAAAAAGGTTTTACGCTGATTGAGTTGATGGTTGTTGTAGTGATAATTGCCATATTGATGACAATCGCAGTGCCATCATACCAAAGTTATTTAAAACGTAATGCTGCTGCACAGGCTCAGCAAGAAGTATCCAAAATTATTGAACAACTAGAACGCTATAAAAGTCGCAGTTTTTCCTATCGAGGTTTTGATGCGAAGTATATTTACGATCAAGATACTTCAATGACGAGTATTTCCCTGCCTGATGCGAAGAAACCAAAATATGTGATTAGTATTGCCGATATCAGTGAAAAAACACCTAAAACCTTATTAAGTTCAGATCAGGGCTTGGGACGGGCATGGGGGATTCGAGCTGTACCAACGCAGACAGGCTATGATGCGTTTTTGGCGACGAGTCAGGGTATTCGTTGTAAAACAGAATATTTGGTGGAAAATGACTTAAAAGAAGTCAATGCATATACAGGATGTGGTGCAAATGCAAAACAATGGTAATTCAGGATTTACTTTAGTAGAGATTATGATTGCAGTGGTCATCATTGGAATTTTAGCCATGATTGCCTATCCGTCCTACCAAGAATATGTTCGTAAAACTAAACGTGTCGAAGTAAAAACCACATTGGCAGATATTGCAGCTCGACTTCAGCACTATCAGGTTGCGAATTACAGTTATATTAAATCGGATGGCAAAGCAGTCACGTTAGCTGAATTGGGATTTCAGACCAATGCGCAAAATCGAGTTGAAGTTCCGCATTATGATCCTGTCTATACGGTTGGTATATCAGATGTAACCAACAACAGTTGGGTGTTGAGTGCAGTGCCTGTGAGTGGAAAATTGATGCAAACAGATGGTCACTTTGTCATAAATGAAGCCAATGAAAAATGTTGGGTGAAAGCAGCTTCTTGTACGCCTTCTTCAAGTACAAACTGGGATGGAAAATAAAATTAAATTCAAAAATGTGGATAAATAATTTTTGAGCTTTCAATCGGATCAAAGTTCACGTAAAATACTGCCCTCTATGAAAGGGGTTTGAAATGTATCGATGGTCGGTGCAGGGATAATCCGTAAAAACTATAAGGTTCTATCATGGTTGTTATTCGTCTTGCACGCGGTGGTGCTAAAAAACGTCCGTTCTATCAAATCATCGTGACTGATAGCCGTAATGCACGTGACGGTCGTTTCATCGAACGTATCGGTTTCTTCAACCCTACAGCTCAAGGTAAAGCAGAAAAACTTCGTTTAGATGCTGATCGTTTCGCTCACTGGGTTGCTCAAGGTGCTCAACCTTCTGAACGTGTTGCTTCATTAGCTGCTCAAGCTAAAAAAGCTGCAGCTGCTGTTTAATACGGTAGAAGCTAGCCCATGACACCAACACAGAATGTTCCCGAAGATCGTATTCAGATTGGACAGCTACGTTCAGCTTATGGATTAAATGGGTGGCTCTGGGTCTATTCCAACACAGAACCTATGAGCAACATATTTGACTATCTGCCTTGGTACATCGAGACCAAAGCAGGTTGGCAAATTGTAGATGTGAAACGTTGGAAGCCACATGGTAAAGGCTTAGTTGTTTCGCTGAAAGGTGTGAGTGATCGTACTGCAGCAGACAATTTAGTTGGCGCAAATATCTGGATTTCTAAATCGCAACTGCCTCAACCAGGCGTGGACGAGTATTATTGGTCTGATCTAAAGGGTCTAACAGTGTTAGGTCTGGATGATGAAGAGCAAGAAGTCAATCTTGGTCAAATCCACGAATTGTTTGAAACAGGTGCTAACGATGTGATGGTAGTTCGCGCAACTGCTGACAGTGTCGATGGCGAAGAGCGAATGATTCCATGGCATAAAGATGTGGTGCAACGCGTTGATCTCGAAACTGGTCGTATCTATGTCAATTGGGGCGTAGATTACTAATATTTTCGGAAATACGGGAGTCTGCGATGTTTTTTGCAGTCATTACGCTTTTTCCTGAAATGTTTGAAGCGATTACAAGTTTTGGTATTAGCGGTCGCGCAGCGAAACGCGATTTAATGCAAATTCATTGTATTAATCCTCGTGATTTTGCAACAGGGAACTACAAACGAGTGGATGAGCGTCCATTTGGTGGTGGTCCTGGTATGGTGATGATGGCTGAGCCATTGGCAAAAGCAATTCATCGTGCCAAAGAGCTTGCAACGCAAGCAGGTGCTGTTCATGTACCTGTGGTGTATATGTCGCCACAAGGTAAAACCTTAAATGAACCTTCAGTACAAGATTTCGTGCAATATGACGGATTAATTGTATTGTGTGGTCGTTATGAAGGTGTTGATGAGCGTTTGATCCAAAAATATGTTGATCAGGAATGGTCCATAGGGGATTACGTTTTATCTGGGGGAGAACTGCCTGCGATGGTTTTATTGGACAGTATTATTCGGAGACTTCCGGGTGCAATGTCTGATGAACAATCACACGTTCAAGACTCATTTGTAGATGGTTTACTCGACTGTCCGCAATATACAAAGCCTGATCATTTTGAAGGTTTGGATGTGCCTGAGGTACTAAAATCAGGTCATCATGCAAATATTGAAAAATGGCGTTTTTTGCAGCGCTATCAACGAACGCTTGAACGTCGACCTGAATTGGTTGAAAAAGTTGAGTTGACTAAGCAGCAAAAGAAATGGCTCAAAGATTCGCAAAAATAAATCTTTTAGATTTATTTAAGCAAATATGACCTCAAGCATATTGCTTGAAGTATTAAATAGGCTCTTTATGCATTGAAGCGGTCAAGCATAAAGGGAAAGTCAATCGGGTCTATGCGCCTTAGCCTCTAGCCCCAGTGGATATCAGACCTCTTCTGACCCACACATATTGGAGATACCCCATGAGCGGTAAGCATCCTTTAGTACAAGCTGTAGAAAATGCTCAGCTTAAACAAGACATCCCAGCTTTTGCACCAGGTGACACAGTAGTTGTCCAAGTAAAAGTAAAAGAAGGCGACCGTGAACGTTTACAAGCGTTCGAAGGCGTTGTAATCGCTAAGAAAAACCGTGGTTTGAACTCTGCGTTCACAGTACGTAAAATTTCTAGCGGTGTTGGTGTTGAGCGTGTTTTCCAAACTCATTCACCAATCGTAGCTAAAATCGAAGTTAAACGTCGTGGTGACGTTCGTCGTGCTAAACTTTATTACCTACGTGAACTTTCTGGTAAAGCTGCACGTATTCGTGAAAAGTTACCAGCTCGTAAACAAGGTTAATTTTAGCCTTGCTTCGAAGCAAAAAAATGCGCCTTTTGGCGCATTTTTTTATGATCAAAACTTACAAACCTTGAATCTTCAAACGATTGGCATGTTGTCTAAAGATTGATACTGGATCAGGAGCAAAGAAGCCTTTAAGCCCAAGTATTTGATTGACTTCATCAAAATGATTTAAGTTGTAATTATCACGAATTACTTTGCCGTATTTAGCACTACAAATAGGCACGAGACCATCGTGATTGCGTTCATTAGGCATAATCGCTGTCCCTAAGACAACAATTGCGGTATCTAAAATATCGAGAACATTGGTCACCTTTGAAGAACCAATCCAAGAATAATGATATACGCCGTTAGCCGTTTGTGATGAACCGTTAGAATTACAGTCTTTCGGGATCGCAGCAGAAGGGAACTTTTGATTAAATTCTAAAGAACCTTTTACAGAAAGATCATACATGGATTGTTCGTAATTAACGCTAAGACTTGGATTACCTTCCATAATTGAAATTGCAGGTGCCAAAATATCACCAATAACTAATTTTGCTACACTATTAAGCACTTTACTATTTACGAAAGTATCTCCTAGGGGAGAGCCCTTAATACTGCCTGCAACAGCAGTTAGAGAAGCAACTTTCTCAGGAGCAATGGCTTCAACGTACCGTACAGTAGGTCCTCCATGACTATGGCCGATCAAATTGACCTTGTCTTTACCCGTAATAGCTAAAGCTGTTTCTACTTGTTGTAACAGTTGCTCACCACGAACCACAGTTGATTCGACAGGAGACATTTGAGCGACAAAAACACGTGCACCATTTCGTGCGAGGTCAGGGGTAATTTGATAGAACTGATCTAAACCGAAATGTTCTGTACCAATGCGGCTAAAACCTAATGCAAAGCCATGGGCCATAACAATAGGGTACTTAGTTTGCGCATAATTGGTATTTACGTATTTAGCTTCGACATCGATCAGGCCGGAAGCATATGTAAGTTGAGATAATCCTACCAGACTTAGCAGAAGTACTAGGATCATTTTTTTTGTTTTCATGTTTTCTTCCTTAAAAAGACAATATTTATTGTCAAAAAATATTGTAAAGAAAAACTAAACAAAAATAAGATAAATCCGACTAAATGTTAATCATTATTAAACTGAAAGAAAGGGTGAAAAGCTCACCCTTTGTGTTTAGGTTTTATAGCCCTTGGAGTTTAAGTCGATTTGCATGCTGACGATAAACATCTACAGCGCTTGGTGCAAAAATGCTTTTTAAACCGAGTAGATGGTTAATTTCATCTAAATGATTCCATTTATAATTATCACGAATGACCTTGCCAAATCGAGCGGAGCAACGTCCTACAATTCCATCTCCATCTTTTTCAGCCAAAAGAGAAGAAGCTAACATGCCATAATCAGATGGATCTAAAGCGGTATTAAATGGAGAGTTACCCATAAATGAATAATAATGAGTATTGTTGACACGATAAGCCCCTTCACCACATTGGGTTGTAGGTACACCATTTGGAAAATTCTGACTAAATTTGAGTGATTCTTTCGTTCCTAAACTTTGTAGGGCTGCTTTAGCATCATAAGGAAAGACTTTTGGATCAAGACCAGATGCGAATGTAATCACTGGCGATACCAGATTGTCAAAAATCGCGCGAGCAGGTGCTTCTAAAATATTACCTACCAGAACACCTTCTAGTATATCAGCCATTCTTGCTCCTTGATTTCCAGAAGCAATTGTCGTAACAGATGCGACATGATCAGGTATAACACCTGCAATATATCGAACAGTCTGACCACCATGACTATGTCCGATTAAATTCACTTTTTGCTTGCCGGTAATGGCAAGTATCTCTTCAACTTGACTCAGTGCTTGTTCGCCTCGCACTTCACTTGAGTTCATCGTTGAAACACGTGTTTGCCAGATGTTTGCACCATTTCGAGCAAGATCAGGAGTGATCTGATAAAAGTAG
Source organism: Acinetobacter sp. ANC_7511 (assembly GCF_056779975.1). NCBI lineage: Bacteria > Pseudomonadati > Pseudomonadota > Gammaproteobacteria > Moraxellales > Moraxellaceae > Acinetobacter > Acinetobacter sp. ANC_7511. The sequence goes on along the minus strand of NZ_JBWYIY010000017.1, from coordinate 45,423 downwards.
TCAACACCGACCATACTACCAAAGCCAAATAAGCCATGGGCAAGCACAATAGGGTATTGGGTTTGTGCATAATTTGATTTAGGTGTTTTGACGGTATGGTTAACGGCTAAATCTTTAATTTGCGTTGAGGCTTGTGCAACAGGAAGAAAACATGAACCTATGCATAGGCTCATGACTATTTTTTTTAGTTTCATTTTCGATACTCATTCAGTGATTCGTTTATTTTTATGATTCAGGCGATATCCATCGCCATAATTTAAGATACTAAAATTGTGACCTAAGTCTATAAAAAAGAGATAAAGTGCAAATTTATTGATATAAATTGGATGGGTGACTCATTTATAGGATAGATATGTCATGCTAATGAGGGCTATTTAAACAGTCTGGACCCATCTAGAGATGAGTGCAGACAAAAAAATATATTAGAGACCTTGTTGTTTAAGGCGATTTGCATGTTGACGATACATCGAGACTGGATCTGGCGCAAAGACACTTTTTAAACCAAGCACTTGATTGACTTCATCTAGATGATTCCAATTGAGATCATCACGGATGGTTTTACCGAATTTCGCACTACAGCGTGAAACTAGTCCATCATTCTCTTGACCACCGTCAATTAATAGACTGGTAATTTTTAAAGCTGAGTCTAGATCAAGTGGGTTTGTGGCCGTTCCGATACCCGTAAAGGAATAGTTATATATTCCTTGTTCACGATATAAACCTTCAGAGCATGAGTTTTGAGGAACGCCTATAGGATATTTTTGATTAAATATTGCTGATCCTGCTAAGCTCAAACTATTGGCTCCCGCAAGTGAGTCATGAGGGAAGGATGCTGGATCAAGTCCCTGTGCCCAAATAATAGCTTTAGACAGTAGATTGACTACAGCCACAATAGGTGTTTCAAGGATTGGTGCTGTATCACGAATTTTTAATATAAAATCAGACACTGGTGAGCCTTGATGTGGCGCCCCAATCGCTGTCATTGATGCGACTAATTCAGGTCTTACACCTGCGACATATCGAATTGTGGGCCCGCCGTGAGAGTGACCGATTAGATTGACCTTAGGCGATCCAGTGAGTGCAATGACTTCTTCAACTTGATGTAAAAGTTGCTCACCCCGAATTTCTGATGAGTTAAATGGCGATACACGGGAAGCCCATACATTTGCACCGTTACGGGCGAGATCAGGTAAAATTTGATACCAATAATCTACACCGAGTGGATCAGTGCCAATACGGATAAAACCAGACATTCCGTGACTAAATACGATTGGATACTGGGTTTTTGCATAAGTAGTTTGAAATTTTGAAGTCACTTGTTCAGGTGCTGTAGCAGCGTAACTCGTGCCAATTAAACATGCGAAAGAGAGGCATGTCCCCAAAATAAATTTTCTCATCTCTATTCCTTAGATGGATTGAAATACTCGACAATTTCCGTTGTCACAATAAGAGTATAGCGAAGCAAAAGGAAAGAAAAGTGGATTTAAACTTTAGGGAACAATTTTTAAGATAAGCCTCCATAATTTCGTGATGAGCGTATGGAGGCTTGAGAAGATTATAGTCCTTGAAGTTTCAAACGATTTGCGTGTTGTCGATAAACCGATACTGGATCTGCTGCAAAAATGCTAGTCATCCCCATCATTTGATTGACCTCATCTAAATGATTCCAACGGTAATCATCCCGAATCGTTTGTCCGAAGCGAGCACTGCAAACTGGGACTAAACCATCATTTGCACCTTCCTTAGATACAATGAAAGATGCCGCTTGCATTGCATAATCCGATGGATCAAGGGCATTGGTAAACGGTGTATTACCAGTAAATGAATACATACGCATGCCATTGACTTGATATGCACCCTCACCACATTTTGTGGTTGGTACACCCGCAGGGAAACGTTCTGTAAATGCTAATGAGCCTGCTGTAGATAAACTTTTAGCCGAGGCAAGCGAATCATGTGGCAGGCTTTTCGCATTTAATCCTTGTGCCCAAACAATTGCTCCCGAGACAAAATTCATCGCTGTCGCAAGCACAGTATCAAGTCCTGTTCCTTCTGAACGCAAGATAAAGTCTGCCATAGGTGATCCTTTATTCACACCAGCGACAGTGGTCATGGATGCCACATGTTCAGGAATTGTTCCACCAATATAACGTATTGATGGTCCACCTTGACTATGCCCAATTAAGTTCACTTTTTGTGCACCAGTAATGGCTAAAATATCTTCAACTTGTTGAAGCAATTGCTCTCCACGAATTTCGTTGGAGTTGAATGGAGATACTCGTGTAGGCCAGACATTAGCACCATTACGCGCTAGATCTGGCAGGATTTGGTGCCAATAATCTAAACCAAAGCTCTCTGTACCAAGACGGACAAATCCTGTTAGTCCGTGTGCAAATACGATTGGGTATTTAGTTTTTGCGTAGGTATTGTATTTGCCAAGTGTCGAGGTTACAGGTTTCACTTCTAATGCAGAAGCATTAGATAATTGAGTCGTTAAGCAAGCTGCAGACGTAAGTAGGCACGCCATAATTTTGTTGTATTTCATCATCATCCTCAACTTTTTATTATCAAACCCTAATCCTAGAGTTAAATTGATTATAGTGATGTAAATCACATTTTAAATATCGAATAGATGAATGGTAAATTTTTAAGGTTAAAAAAGAGAGGTAGATTTGATCAATGAACTATCTTGATGAAGATTTGAATCTGCTTTCAAATCCAGCCTAATGAATTTGAAAGCAATTAATCAATTAAAGAGCTAGAGATTTAAAGTCCTTGTAATTTAAGGCGGTTGGCGTGCTGTCTATAAACTGCAACTGGGTCAGGAGCAAAAAATCCTTTAATTCCGAACAGCAAGTTCACCTCATCTAAATGATTCCACGGAAAGTCATCACGAATAGTTTTACCAAAATGGGCACTACAAACTGGAACGATGCCATCATTTTTTCCTGCTTTATGAACCGACAAACGGTCAAGTAGAACCATGACAGGGTCACCTAGATCCAAGGCATTCGTAAAAGGCTTGTTTCCTGTCATTGAATATAAATGAATTCCTTTTTCTTGATAAGCACCTTCGCCACAGTGGGTTAATGGTAAACCGAGAGGGAATTTTTGATTAAACAAGGCAGTTCCTTCAACAGATGTACTCACACCAGCGGCCATCGCATCATGTGGGAACGTATCAGCAGGAAGACCTTGCGCCCACATAATGACTTTACCAAAAGTGCTGATGAGAACATTCAGTAGCTCTGATGTTCCTGTTTTATCTGCGATTTTTAATACATCTGACGCGATGATTGTACCTTTGTTGGCACCGGCTACAGTCATCACCGATGCAACATGTTCAGGCATTACACCTGCGGCATAACGAACAGAGTTTGCACCATGACTATGACCAATCAGATTGAGTTTGTCAGCACCAGTAATCGCCATGACTTCTTCAAGTTGTTGAACATATTGTTCACCTCGGACTTCAGAAGAATTGAAAGGAGACATTCTAGCCGCCCATGTGTTTGCACCGTTTCTCGCTAGATCAGGTAAAATTTGATACCAGTAATCCATGCCTAGACTTTCAGTGCCCAAACGTATAAATCCAACCATTCCATGAGCGAATACAATAGGATATTTCGTTTTGGCATAGTCAGATTTGACACTTGAGACTTTGATCTGTTGAGCTTGAGTAGCATAAGTTGTCGTAGATGTTAGACATAGCGCTGTCACCAGCGAGCCTAGAATGTGTTTTATTTTCATTATTATTCCTAGTTTTTAGTGAATCTATGATGTTCTTCCAGATGAACATACAGAAGACCTTAAAAGATGTTATTGAATGCAACAAGATACAAAAAATGCCAATTTAGCTTGCCGAATTAACATATAAAAAGCAAAAAAGAATCAAAAGTTGAAATAATTAAAGGATTTAATCATTAGCAAATGTGTTCAAAAAGCATTATTTAAATTTTGTCGAGAGTCGCTGATGGTCGGAAAAGCTATTCTGATGAATAGCTTTCCATTTGACTGCGCTATTTTGTGCGTCTAGAGTCCTGTCAGTTTCAAACGATTGGCATGCTGGCGATAAAGTGAAATAGGATCTGGGGCAAATAAACCTCTGAGACCGAACATCATATTAGCTAAATCGGTATGATTTAGTTTGTAATCATCACGAATCACACGTCCAATATGCGTGCTACAGCGCCCAACCATGCCATCATTATCTTTATTGCCATACGCTAAAGGCCCGAGCTGCATTAAAATGGTATCGATATCTAAGAGGTTGGTGGTTTGTGCAACACCAGTCCAAGAATAATAAAAGATTCCGTTGTCTATTGGGCTGCCTAAACGAGTACAACTTGACGCGAGAGCTTTTGTTGGAAAACGTTCATTAAATGCAGCAGAGCCTGTTTCAGTTAATGATTTCATCGAAGCATCAAAGCTGATCGGCATATCAGGACGACCTTGTGCATAAGCAATTAATGGGGGAATGATGTAATCCCCTAAAATATTAAATATTGTTCGAGTTGCTTCATTATTTTGAATTTTATCTGCGACCATAGAACCTCTGAAAGTCCCTCCTACACCAGTAACAGAAGCAACATAGTCGGGTTTTACTGCTGCAACATAACGCACAGTCGGTCCGCCGTGCGAATGACCAATCAGATTGACCTTTTTCTGCCCAGTGATCGCAATTACTTCTTCAACCTGAGAAATTAATTGTTCTCCTCGAAATTCAGTCGTATGAGCAGGTGAGAGTTGTGCTGCAAAAACGCGTGCACCATTGCGCGATAGATCAGGTAAGATTTGATACCAATAGTCAATATTGAATGTTTCATTGCCTATGCGAGACCAGCCTAACCAACCGTGTGTCATCACAATAGGATATTTGGTTTTTGCGTAACTACCGATCTTTGTCTCATTTACTTCGAGTAATCCCGGACCTGCGTGGGCAGTTAATGAGCTTGATAAGCATAGCGTTGTGACGAATGCTAACGTCGTAGGTATCAATTTAAGTTTTAAGTTTTTCATCGTTCTTCCCTGTGAATGAATGTGTTCCTTGAAAAGATTAATCGGCAAAAGGAAGTTGACCGCCTTGATCATGAACTTGCTCGAATGTTTCTACCCGAAGTTGCTCTTGCGAATTATTAAAATGTTGGGAACGGAGGCGTTGTACAGCTTCCTGCTTTGCACTAGGGCTCATATTACTTTTGACAATGCTGTCACGTTCAGATAAATATTGATTGACCTTGCTTTTCCAATTTGAGCGCTGTCCATCAAGATTTTCTAGACGTTGTGTTGCTTCAGGACCCACTAAGCTGAGACGCATTTGACGAATTTCTTCTGCACTACCACCACGAGCTTTAATTTCTGCAGTTAATTGACGAAGATCTTCGAGTTGAGAAAGTTGTTTTAAATTTTCTTTCCAATCTTCAGGTAGATCATTGAACAGTTCTTTTAATTTATCGGCTTTTTGTTTTTCCGATAAATTTTTATCTTCCATGACACTCATGCGAGCCAAGGTATAATCATGATATTCATCTTCGATACCAAATAAACCTTCAATTTCATAGTCTGAAAAAAATTGTTTACGCAATGATTTCATCTGATTAAAAATAGCTTTGTAATACTGCGCACTTTCTTTGTCATGGTTTGGTGGTGTTAGGTCACCCATTTTTTCACGATATTGAACATAGCGTGACCATAAATCTGTCAGTTGACCTAGTAATGGTTCTTGATAGCTGCTTTGAGCAAATTTAATAAAATCAGCCTTGATTTGCGTAATCTCTTTTTCGCCGTATTGGGTAATAAAAAACTCAAAACAGTTCTTAGTATTTTCATTCACAATCAAACGGTTGGCGTTATCGGTTTGGATTTGACAATTGATTTGAATATCTTGCTGACTTTTACTTGCAAAGCTAGAACCATTCACGGTTGTACTTTGTTGTAGCGCCATATTTTCTGATTGAATTTCGGCATCTTGTGCTGCTCGTTGTGAGTTTTCAGCAGATTCAGCTGAGTCAGGTTTCAACCATTGAAAGAGAAGGAATAAAACGATCAGACACGCCACAATCAGCAGTGTAATTTTCAATTTAGCTTTTGAATTCATTTCACATCCTATGAAATCATTTAGTTATTATTAATGGTGTAGAATAATTTGCCACAAATGTCACATTTTATGCATAAAAATTTAATCAATATTCGATAAATGGATTTGATAAAATAGCAGTATTTTACTGATCTGAATATTATCTAATGTCTGCTAAATCTCCAAAAATTACTCGACGTCATATAAGTGGTGTATTTCTACTCAACAAACCTTTGGGGATTAGCTCAAATGCAGCATTGCAAAAAGTGCGTTGGCTCTATCGTGCTGAAAAAGGTGGTCATACTGGCGCTTTAGATCCATTAGCATCAGGCTTACTCCCGATTTGCTTAGGTGAAGCGACCAAGTTTTCACACTTTTTACTGGAATCTACTAAACGTTATCAAACGACGATTCAATTGGGAAATAGTACAACTACAGGTGATGTCGAGGGTGAAGTTTTGCTCGAGGCACAACCGATTGAACTTAACGAAGATAAAATTCAAAGCGTGATTCAGCAATTCGTTGGAGACATTCAACAAGTTCCTCCAATGTATTCTGCTTTAAAGAAAGAAGGTCGTCCTTTGTATGAGCTGGCGCGTAAAGGAATTGAAATCGAACGTGAGGCTCGTCCAATTCATATTTTCGCGATTGAACTGATGTCTTTCACTCAAGATTCAATTACTTTGGATGTGACATGCTCAAAAGGAACGTATATCCGAGTATTGGGAGAGGATATTGCTCAAGCTTTAGGAAGTTATGGGCACTTAACATATTTACATCGTATTCAAACTGGACATTTTGGTATTGTGCCAGAGTACACCATTGAATACTTAGAAAGTCTAACTGAACAACAACGTGAAGCATTGTTGTTACCTGCTTATGCGCCTGTGGATCATTTTCCAAAAGTTCAAGTACCAGAAGGTCGTGCAGAATATTTCTGTCGTGGGATGGAAAGTAATATTGATCATCCTGCCGAATCTCAAGTCCTCGTATTTGATGAAAAAAAGTGTTTAGGTTTAGCTGAAATTACTGATAAAAAACGTCTAGTTCCTAAACGTGTATTAAATTTATAAGCGAACTCAATTATGGAATTAGACATCATCCTCAGCCTGATTTTTTTTGCATTTTGCGCAGGCGCGATTGATGCAGCAGTCGGTGGTGGTGGTCTCATTCAGATTCCAGCATTGATGAGTGCTTTTCCTCATATGGCGCCAGCAACATTATTTGGCACCAATAAGCTAGCTGCGGTTGTTGGAACAGCAACATCCGCGTGGACTTTCGCTAAAAAAGTTAAGTTTGAATGGAAGTTATTACTGGTGGTGGCGATATGTGCTGCCATCAGTTCTTTTGCGGGAGCTGCCAGTGTTTCTATGATTCCGAAATCAATCTTGCAGCCCTTTGTCTTGGTGATGCTGATTGTGATGGCAATTTACACATTGTCAAAGAAGGAGTTTGGACAGGTTCAGATTGCACAAACGGTAAACACTAAAATTCTGATCTTGGCTGGAATAGGAAGTTTGGCGATTGGGTTTTATGACGGATTATTCGGTCCGGGAACGGGAAGTTTTTTTATTTTTTATTTTATTCGATATTTACAAGTCGATTTTTTGCATGCAGCAGCTTTGGCCAAGATTGGTAATGTGATGACCAATTTAGCCGCTCTTACATTCTTTATTCCTGCAGGCCACATTTTATTTGCAGTAGGTGCCATGATGGCTGTCGCTAATATGATCGGCTCGATTGTCGGGGTGAAGTTGGCGCTTAAATACGGTAGCGGTTTTATTCGTATTCTGTTTTTAATTCTACTATCTATTTTAATTGTTCGATTAAGTTATCAGATGTTCTTAATGTAAACCATTCTCAACATTAAACTTTTTTATACAAATCGCTTCTTAAACCTATCTCTAAGTTATCGCCTAAGCTCTTATAGTAAGTTGAGTGTTTTGAAGATCATTCAAGTTTTTCTTTTTTCAAATCATATTTATAAGACAGGATAACAAGATGAATATTTTTGAAGCTTTACGTGAAAGTCATGATGTTCAACGTGAACTTGCTGAGAAGCTGGTTCAAACTTCAGGGGACACGCCAGAACGCCGAACATTATTTGAGCAGCTAAAAAATGAATTGTTTGCTCATGCAGTGGCAGAAGATCGATACTTCTATATTCCACTGATGATGACCGATTCAGGTTTGAATATTACGCGTCATGCATTAGCTGAACATCATGAAATGGACGAATTACTTGAGCAACTCACCGAAACTGAATTCAGTAATCCAGGATGGTTAGCCATCGCGAAAAAATTGTCAGAAACCGTGCATCATCATCTTGAAGAAGAAGAGCATGGCTTTTTTCAGCAAGCAGGAAAAATTCTAGAGGATAAACAAAAGGAGAGTTTGGCTAAAAAATATCAAACTGAATATAAGAAATATAAGAAATTAGATAAAGACAGCTTGGTTTAACCCCATGATAAAAAAAGATGGCATGTGCCATCTTTTTTTATGTTTCTATGCCATGTGATTTCATTCTAGCAGCGCGATAAGTAACACCAATTGATGCAATCATAATACAACCCAAAGCAACGGCTTGTAATAAGGTAATGTGTTCATTCAACAGTAACCAACCTGTCAATGCACCTAATGCTGGTGACAAACTTGATAGCGTTCCATAAGACATTTTACTTAAATTCTTTAATGCCAATAAATCCAATGCATAGGGAATAGCAGTAGCCAAAAGCGCAATGACGATGGCTTGTGGCCAATATTCAAATTGAACTAATGCGGATGGATTATAAACCATACTGATCGGCAATAAGGTCAATGCTGAGAGGACGATTGCAATACTGAGAGCATGCATGCCGATATTCTGCCGAACGACTTTCTGTCCAAAATAAATATAGAATGCCCAACAAATGCCTGCACCAATGGCCATAGCAGCCCCAAGATATGAAAAGTTAGTCGCATTGGCATCTTGCCAAGGCACCATCAGTGCTACACCGAAAATTGCCAGGATGACCCAAATGTAATCACTTCGATGTTGGATTGACAGTAAAGCCAACGTGAGTGGGCCTAAGAACTCAAGTCCTACTGCAATCCCTTGTGGTAGTTTTCCTAATGATGCATAAAACAAGACATTCATCAAAGCGACTGAACCACTATAAAAGAGAAGATCTTTCCATTTTAAGTAAGGAAGGCGACGAAGAATTTTCCATGAACGGAACATCAATACAACCATAATTGATGCAAAGCATAGACGTAAAGTGACCACAGTAAATGGATCTAAAACTTCAAAAAGCTGCTTTGCGAAGGATGCACTAATTTGATAGGCGATCATGGATAAGACCATGAACAGCACGGCAGTGAGTTGAGCATTTGGCATTGGGAAAACGAAGCCGAATTAAAAAGAGTGAGACTGCTCAAATTTTAACATTATTATGATGACCACAGTGCTTAAATCCATCATGGAAAATGTAGTTTAAATTAAGTATGAGATCATTCTTGTTTGGCGTGTTGAGTGGTATAGGTGCAGCCAATTGAGGCACAAATGATGGTAAACAATGCTAGCCATTGATTCCATAACAATTGCTCACCCAAAAATACAAACCCAGATAATGCGGCAACAGCTGGTTCAATACTCATCAGGGTACCGAAACTTAATGCTGTTAGATTTCGTAGTGCAATCATTTCTAAAGTAAAGGGTAAAGCACTGGCGAGTATCGCTAAAGTGATGAATAACATTAGATGATTAATTTCAAATACGCTTGCTGGCAAGCCGATACTGAGGGCGATCGGCATGAGAATGATACTTCCAACAAACATGCCTAAACATACGGTGTGATTACCTGAAACTCCCGAAGGCCGCTGACCAGCAATAATATAAAGTGCCCAACATGCGCCAGCTGCCAACGCAAAAAATACACCAAGTAAATCCAAAGGTTGTTTGGCTTTGTCAAAGGGAAATAAAAGGATCAGTCCAATAATGGCCAAACTAACCCAAATAAAATCAAACTTTTGACGCGCATAATATAAGGCCACACTGAGTGGACCAATAAATTCAAATGAAACTGCTAAACCGAGTGGAAGACGATCAATGGCAAGATAGAACAACATATTCATGCCAGCTAATGCGACACCATAACTGACAATGGCTGTCCATTTAATTTGTTTAAATTGAATTTTCCAAACTTGAAAAATAAGCGCCAAAATCACAGCACTAAATGTCAGACGTAGAGCTGACACAGTAATGATCGGGAATTGTTCAAATAAAACTTTTGCTAATGAACCACTACTTTGTAGACTGATCATGGCGATCAATAACAAACCGAGTGCTTGTAACTGCGGGTTTATTTTTAACAAAGACATGGTTTTAAACGTATGGTGGTTAGATTAGAAAGGGATATCTTTCATCTAAGTTGGCGGAGCCTACGTCAACTCAGATGAAACACCATAAAAAAACCACAGCTCGAAAAAGCTGTGGTTTTCCAAACGTATTAGAGATTAGAACAATACGCGAGCGCGGATTGTACCTTCTACGTTATGAAGTGTATCAAGTGCTTCAGCAGAAGCTGTAGCATCAACGTCCATGACTAAATAACCCACATCACCTTTGGTCATAAGAGACTGACCTGAGATGTTAATGCCGTGTTCAGCAAACAGGTTGTTAATTTTAGACAACACGCCTGGAATGTTTTTGTGAATGTGAAGTAAACGGTGTTTACCTTCAGTCAATGGAAGCGCAATTTCAGGGAAGTTAACTGCTGACAATGTCATACCTTTGTCAGAGTAAGCAACGAATTTCTCTGCAACTTCTAGACCGATGTTTGCTTGAGCTTCCATCGTAGAACCACCCACGTGCGGTGTTAAAATCACGTTCGGGATATTACGTAGTGGAGAGATAAACTCTTCACCGTTCGCTTTAGGCTCTTTCGGGAATACGTCAACAGCAGCACCAGCCAAATGACCTGATTTCAGAGCATCAGCTAAATCTTCAATTACTACACATGTACCACGTGCAGCATTGATGAAGATTGAACCTTGTTTCATCTGAGCAAATTGCTCTTTGGTCATGAAATTACGTGTAGAAGGAACATCTGGCACGTGTAGTGATACAACATCAGCATTTGCAAGAAGTTCGCCCATTGAGCCAACTTGGCGAGCATTACCTAAAGGTAATTTTGTTACTGTATCAAAGTAAATCACTTTCATACCCATGCTTTCAGCAAGTACAGAAAGTTGTGAACCAATTGAACCGTAACCCACAATACCTAAAGTTTTACCACGTGTTTCAAATGAACCTACTGCAGATTTGTTCCAACCACCTGCATGTGTATCTGTAGATTTTTCAGGTACACGACGAAGGAGAAGAATAGCTTCAGCTAATACAAGTTCAGCAACAGAACGAGTATTTGAGTATGGTGCGTTGAACACTGGAATACCACGGCTCATCGCAGCATTCAAGTTCACTTGGTTTGTACCAATACAGAAACAACCGACCGCGATCAATTTATTCGCAGCTTCAAAAACTTCTTCAGTTAATTGTGTGCGCGAACGAATACCGATGAAGTGAGCATCTTTAATCGCTTCTTTCAGCGCTTCACCTTCAAGCGCAGTTTTACGATAGTCGATGTTGGTGTATCCAGCAGCATTCAAAGTGTCGATTGCGTTTTGGTGAACGCCTTCTAACAATAGGAAACGAATTTTATCTTTAGGCAAAGAGAGATGTTGGCTCATTACGGCTCCGCTACAAAGGCCAAATTTAGTGGCAGTATGATAGCATACGTGAGCGTGCTATATACATTTCCTTTATGACTTGAGCTATGGATATTTTTGCAAGATATAGTCCTTATCAGACAAACTGCGGTTGAATTAACTGCATCATATCTAAGTAACATTCGCAAAATGTCTGATTTTATCGGGGTTTCATGGGAAAATGCTTTATAATGCACAATCGTGAAATTGACTCATCTAGTCGTGGTGATATTTTCTTCACATTCGCTTAACAAATACGCTTTTAAAATCTTGATTAAAGGTTTGTTTTTTAAGCAATCTACAACTTGTATCTTTCTTGCTAGGTCTGCAAACGATGAATGCTCCAGTTGCTTTAACCCCAGAGTTATTGACTCAATTAACGTCAATTGTTGGTGAAAACCGTATCAAAACTGATGCGGACAGCCTACAAAATTGGGGACGCGATCACACTAAACATTTTGATCCAAACCCATCAGTCATCGTTTTTCCTTCGACGACTGAACAAGTTCAGGCAATTGTGAAACTAGCAAACCAATTTAATGTTGCTGTGACACCATCAGGTGGTCGTACTGGTCTTTCTGCAGGTGCTGTCGCTGCCAACGGTGAAATCGTGGTCAGCATGGATAAGATGAACCAAATTTTGGAATTCTTCCCAGCAGACCGTATGGTACGTGTACAAGCAGGTGTGGTCACTGAACAACTTCAGAACTATGCTGAAGAACAAGGTATGTATTATCCAGTTGATTTCGCTTCAGCTGGTTCATCACAAATCGGCGGTAACATCGGTACTAATGCAGGTGGTATTAAAGTCATTAAATACGGTATGACACGTAACTGGGTACTCGGTCTGACTGTGGTCACTGGTAAAGGTGATGTGCTGCGTTTAAACAAAGGCATGATCAAGAATGCGACAGGTTATGCGTTGCAACACTTATTTATTGGTGGTGAAGGTACTTTAGGTTTAGTGACTGAAGCGGAAATTAAACTTGAGCGTCAACCACAAGATCTGCAAGTGATGGTGCTCGGTGTACCTGACTTTGATGCAGTGATGCCAGTTCTTCACGCGTTCCAAGCGAAAATTGATTTAACTGCGTTCGAGTTCTTCGGTGAACTTGCGATGCAAAAAGTATTGGCAAATGGTCACGTGCAACGTCCATTTGAAACCGAATGCCCATTTTATGTATTGCTTGAGTTTGAAGCGCCATTTGAGCCAATTATGGACAAGGCAATGGAAATCTTTGAGCATTGTATGGAACAAGGTTGGGTACTTGATGGCGTGCTTAGTCAAAGCTTAGACCAAGTAGAAAGCTTATGGCGTCTGCGTGAAGATATTTCTGAGTCAATCGCACCATTTATCCCATACAAAAATGATATTTCAGTGCTCATCACACACGTACCTGCATTCATTAAAGAAATTGATGCAATTGTTGCTGACAATTATCCTGACTTTGAAATCTGCTGGTTTGGTCATATTGGCGATGGTAACTTGCACTTAAATATCTTAAAGCCTGAAAATTTAACCAAAGATGAATTCTTTGCGAAATGTCAGGTGGTGAACAAGTATGTATTTGATACTGTGAAAAAGTATGATGGTTCAATTTCTGCGGAACATGGTGTAGGTATGACGAAGAAGCCATATCTTGAGTACACACGTTCAGCTGAAGAAATTGAATATATGAAAGCGCTCAAACAAGTATTTGATCCAAATGGGATTATGAATCCAGGTAAATTATTTGATTTGTGAAACAAAATCTATCTATAAATAAGGTCTAAAAAACAGCATGCTTGTCATGCTGTTTTTTTATTTCATGAGAAATTTTAATGTTAAAAAGAATAATTTTTCTAAGTGCAATTGCACTTTCACTTAATGGATGTATAGGTCAAAAACAGTCGAATGAGATCAATACTAAAAATCATAATTCTGAAGCTGGTCAAGTAGAAACGTCGAAACAAAATGCCAATTCTGTTCAAAACTCTCCTTTAGATCAAGTGTATCGGAAAATTCAAAGCTTTGAAGATATGAGAACAGTAGATTTACAACAGGAATTCGATACACCTGAATCTGGAAAATCTCATGCAAAAGTAACTGTCACCTATGGTGGACTAGCGGATGACTCTGTTTCTGCACAACGTGAAACTTACCAATTTGAATACATCAATAGTGAGTGGAAAGAAATATCAAAAGATGAAACTTGGAAATGTGGTCGTGGACCAGATACTACAAACTTTCATAATAAATTATGCCCTTAAAAATTTACTTTCGAAATTTTCCATAAAATTGTTACGAGCGTCATTTGAACTGTTTAAATTCAAAAATGTAGCATCAATATGCTGCATTTTTTATTCGTATTTCTCGTTCTATTAATCATTTTTAATGAGCTTTAGAAAAAATAACATACATATCTGTTCTTTTTTGTCACAACAGTTCAGAACATCATATGTAAAAGATCAATGGCGAACTGAGTAAAACAATGATGATGAAAATAATGACCACAGTTGGTCTAGTTAGTATGATGCTCACGGGGTGTGCTACTACGAAAAATGTTATTTCTAAAGTACATGGGAATGACACTCCTTTAGAGCAAGTCTTGAAGCTACATCCTGAATTACGCAATGAGCTTGCGACTGTTGAATTACGTCAGTATTTTAATCGTGCCGAAGCACCGACCGTAGCCGAAGTCAAAGTGACACAAACAGGCTTGATGGATGACTCAATTGCTGCCGAGCGCTTTATCTATAGTTTTAAATTGAACGATGGTAAATGGCAGCAAGTTAATAAGAAAACGGAATACAAATGTGTGCGAGGAAAAAATACAAAATCTTTCCAAACTGCGCTTTGTCCATGACATCAGACCAGAAATTCGGTTTAAAAAGGCATAGTGAGTTATGCCTTTTTTATTGCATGCACTATTGAGTCGAATAAGGATGAGTAGACGAGAAGCGCCACTCACGATAGCAAATATAGCCCATCGCTAAAATGGGAAAAATCATACATAAGAAGCCAAACAACATATAAGTAATCGCACCTAATATTGCACCTGAACTGAAGGATAAAATAGTCGGTAAGATTTTTAGAATATTTTGTTTGGCAACTTGTTTGCGTTCTTCTGATACATGAGGCGCCCCATAAGCAATAGTAAAATCAATGGTTAGTTGAGCAAGATTGCCCGTCATTAAGGTTGAGGTAGCCATTGTAGATAGTAATGTTCGGATAATGGCATTTCGAATTCCCATTGCAGCAATGCCCAATGTTGCGGTAAGTATTGCGCCAAATTCAGCCAAAGTATAAAAGGGGCTGAAATTAAGTCCCGCCAGCATGAAGAGCGTTAACAGTATTGTCTCTGCAATAAAGAACCCCAGTAAGATGTTCGGATACTTGTCTTTCCAACGTTGTTCACACCACGCAGTAATACCAATCGTAACTACGAAAATGCCAATAAAAAGAGCCCACAGTCCTAATCCTCCCAAGATCGTTTCTTTGCCTGCAGTCACGATATAGCCAGTAACATGATTGGTATAAATGCCAAATAATGAAATAAATCCAACGGTATTTAGCCAACCACCGACGAGCGATAGAATCGAAGCTTCATGATGATGTCGCCAGCGATTTTTAATTGGTATGTAGCATTTTGACATAGTTCTAAAAGCTCAAGGTGTACTGAGAGATTACATCGACAAAACAAGTGTTTTATCGAGTCTGCAGATCCTTTGCTTTGTGGAATTAATCCACATGAACATTAAGTAATTAAAAGTTTCATATTGATCAGTGGTGAATGTTCAGATTAGATGATTTCTAACATTTTATATGTTTCAAATTGCATCAAATTTTGATGACAAAAATATTTCAATTGATAAAACACAACTGAAAGCATCATAAAATTAACGTAGAGGGAAATCTAAAACCGCATTAAACTAAAGTCATTCAATAAATAAGATAAAAAATGAAAACACTCGCTTTTATCCATCGTAACGACAGTCATTTTTCAGTTGGAGACTTTAATCCGGTCGTGTCTGTTTTTTCACACTATGAACTCGGAAATACAGTATCCCCATTTTTACTTCTCGATCATATTGGTCCCGGTATATTGAAACCCTCTCAACTGCGTAAAGGTGTTGAAGAGCATCCGCACCGTGGTTTTGAGACAGTCACATTCGTGTATGAAGGTGAGTTAGAGCATTGGGATTCGCAAGGTGGTGGAGGTGTTATTCAGAAAGGTGATGTACAGTGGATGACTGCTGCATCAGGCATTATTCATAAAGAAAAATTTAGTGAGTCATTTTCCCGAGAAGGTGGACGATTTGAAATGATTCAGCTGTGGGTGAATTTGCCAGCAATTGCAAAAAAATCGAATCCGCGTTATCAAAGCTTACTCAAATCTAATATCCCGGTTGTAGAGTTAGCTCATGATGCGGGTACTGCGCGTGTCATTGCTGGAGCCTTTATGCAAGTGAAAGGACCAGCATTAGTCCATAGTCCTTTGCTGGTTTTGGATTTGGATTTAAAAGGAGGTCACACACTCACATTACCAGCAGGACATTTGGATACCACACTGATGTATATGCGCCGTGGTAAAGTTGAATTTGGTACAGATGATGAATTACTGACTGATCAGGGAATGGCGGTGTTTTCAAGTCATGGTGAAAATGTTGAATTCACCACATTGTCTGATAGCAAAATTTTATATCTCATGGGGCAGCCGCTGAACGAGCCTTTAGTCGGGCGTGGTTTTTATGTCATGAATACGCAAGATGAGATTGTTGAAGCGATTGAGGAAATGAAGCATGGTACTTTTTTGAAAAGTCATGCAATTGATGCCAAATGATGTCAATGTTTGGGTGAGAAATTGATTTACGATAAAGGCTAAATTTTCGTTTAATTTTCAGACTTTGTTTCGTAGTTCAGGGTTACAAAAACGCAAAACTTTGTCATGGCATTGTGATGCATTTCACGTAAACTACGCTTCCAAAAAATATTCAAACATGTGAAAAAAACATGCAAAAGGTGAGTAAAGCAACCTTAAGTCGGGCAACAATTATGTTTCCTTTGGCATTGGTGCTCTTCGAATTTTCAGTCTATATCTGTAATGATCTTGTACAACCTGCGATGCTTACGATTACACGTGAGTTTGGTGTAGGCAGTGAGTGGGCGCCATCATCCATGTCTTTCTTTTTATTGGGTGGAGCATCTTTGGCGTGGTTTTTAGGACCGTTATCAGATCGCTTAGGTCGTAAAAAAGTACTCCTTGGAGGTGTTTTCTTTTTTGTAGTCTGCTGTTTGCTCATTTTATTCACCCAGTCTATAGAGCAATTTCTTGCATTTCGTTTTTTACAAGGGATTGGGCTGACCATTATTTCAGCTGTGGGTTATGCTGCCATCCAAGAAATTTTTGAAGAAAGAGATGCGATTAAAGTCATGGCTTTAATGGCGAATATTTCATTGATCGCACCATTACTTGGTCCTGTGCTCGGCGCATTTATGATAGACCATGTGTCTTGGCATTGGGGTTTCATTGGGATTGCCTTTTTAGCAGCCTTAAGTTGGTTTGGTCTTAAAGCAAAAATGCCTGAGCAGCATTTGAGTATTCCAAAGCAACCATTAAGTTATGTATGGGATGATTTCAAAGCCATTTTTAAAAATAAAAAATTTATGGGCTTGGCTTTGTCAGTACCCATGGTCTCAATTCCACTGATTTTGTGGATCGCTATGTCACCTGTAATTTTGGTCGAACAGCTCGGTCTGACCAATATGCAATATGGCTATGCACAGGTGCCTGTATTGGGTGGTTTAATTATTGGAAATATTGTCCTGATTCGTGTTATTGATCGCTATGCAGTAGGAAAGACCGTGGTAGTTGCATTGCCGTTGATGTTAGTTGGAACGCTTATTGTTTTGGCAGGTGCGATTTGGCAGGATTATTTGTTATGGTGCTTAATTATCGGCATGACCTTAATCAGTTTTGGTGAGGGCTGTAGTTTTTCTGTGCTTTATCGTTTCAGTTTAGATGCTTCTGAGGTATCTAAAGGAACTGTTGCTGCCGCAGTAGGCATGATTATGATGATTGCATTCTTTGTTGTGATCGAAATTGTACGCATTATGTATGAATCCTATGGCACGATGGCATATGCATTGGCTTGTTTTATCCTTATTGCACTGTGGTTTAGTGCTCCAAGAAAAATTGTTCATCAGATCATGCAAGAAAGAGCCACTTCAGCATAAAAAAATCCTCCTTGTGGAGGATTTTTTAATCATTGTATTTGTTCGAGATGTTTGAGTTTACGATCAAAAATAAAAGGGGCAAAGGGTAGAACGGAAGCTATCAGCCCAAGAATAAATACATTGATAGACCACTTTTGCTTCTCGCATACCACAAATAATACGACTAAAAACAGCACAAATAGAACGCCATGTCCCATGCCAATATATTTCACATAAATAGGCTGATCTAACATATATTTCATTGGCATGGCAAAAAAGAGCAGTAGTAGGAATGAAATCCCTTCAAGTAAACCAATAATACGTAAGGACTTAATATTCATTCTCAAACCCCACAAAAGAAGACATCCTATTTTACCTAATCGTTGTTATAGCAAAGTTAGAATCTATGTGGACTAGATCGCATTGTTTAAGGGAAATATAATTTATAATAATCGTTTTTTATGATAGTAGATTTAAAAATAAGCTAATATGTCAATCATGTCTATAAAGATGAATATGAAGTGATACTCACAACATTTTATAGATCATCAGCGAAATAATAAAAGGACTAAGCTAGAGCTTAATCCTTTGATGAGTCTTGAGTGTAGCTTAGCGTATAACACCACATGCTACACGATCACCCCCACCACCTAGTGGTTTAGGTTGGTCTGAATAATTGTCACCACCTGCATGTACCATGATGGATAGACCTTGAATGTCTGCAAGTGTGAGACGTGGTGCAATCACTTGTGTTTTTGCATTACCTGACGCGTCAACATTTAACACTGGTAAGTCACCTAGATGACCATCGTTTGGCGTACCATGCCCAGGCGCTTGATTTGGATTATAATGTCCACCAGCGGCAAGCGCAGCACCCATTTTGCCATCTTTTTCAGCAGGTTCACATGAGCCTTTTTCATGGATATGGAACCCGTGATATCCAGGTGATAATTTAGTTAAGTCCGTTGTGATCACAAGACCTTTGTCACCATCTTGGAAGCTAATCGTTCCAATTTGATCATGAACTCCTTGAGCACTCACCACATTTACAGGAATGGTTTGGATTTTAGAGTTGGATTCTTTGGATGCAGATTTATTTTGCGTTGCTGCACATCCCACAAAGCCTAAACTCAGCAATGCACTGAGCATAGAAACTTTGAATGCTGAAACTTTCGATTGCATTTGCATGCTGTTCTATCCTTGTTCCATGTAAGTGATAACGCATTGAAACAAATTTGGCATTTAGCAACAAGAACGATTTAAGTATTTGATTGTATAGATTTCTTATCAGTAAAAATAAAACACCACTTATGAGAGTGGTGTTTCATTGTCTTGATCGTAGGCCATCGTGGCTTTAGGCACGGGTTCTGGTTCCAGTGTTTCATGTAACCATTCACGCCAAATGGCTAAAAGAATGGCGAGAATTACAGGACCAATAAAGAGTCCAACTAAACCAAAGCTCGCTAAACCACCCAATACACCAAACATGATCAATAAGAACGGAATTTGAGTAGCACCTGAAATGACCAAAGGACGAATGACATTATCGGCTGTACTCACCACACAAACGCCCCAAGCCATTACGCCAATCGCCTCAACGGTCTGACCTTGTGAAAATAACCACAGTGAAACAGCACCATATGCCACTGGAGGACCAAAAGGAATTAGCGCCATGATAAAGGTCATAATGGTTAAAAGCATTGGATTTGGAACACCAGCAACGTAATAGCTGATTCCTGCCAATATCGACTGTGCAACGGCAGTCAAACCAACACCATATACCACTGCACGCGTTGTTTCAGAGATCGTGTCGATATAATGTTGGATACGTGGACCAATGACTTTCTCCATCGCTTTACTGACCTGTTGAACAATCGTTTGTCCATCACGGTAAAAGAAAAAGAGAGAGAGCATGGCAAAACCAAGTTTGACTAAATTTTTGGTAATTTCGCTAATCACGAATTTACCGTAATTTAGATGTCCTTGAATCCATACACTAATATTACTAAAAAGTGCATTTGGGTCGGCATTGATGTCACGTACAATTCGAGAAACTTCTTTACCTACAATGGGTAACTCACGTATCACGTCAGGAACGGTGATATGACCAGAAGCCAGTTGGCGCTGTAAATCAAAGAATAAGTTTCGGCCTTCATGTTGAAGTAAGAAGATAGCAAAGGTGAACGGTAAACCGACAACGAGTGCCAATAAGAACGTCATAACAGACGCACCCAATGTAGGTCGATTACCACACCAAGCGAGAATACGTTTGTATAAAGGCCAAGTCATATAGGCGATAATACAAGCCCATAACACAGGTACGATAAAGTATTTGACAATGTCATATCCCAAATAAAGCAGAATAAAAAACAAGCCAAATAAAAGTACACGCTGTAAAGTTGGATTAAAATCTTGCACTAAAGTCTCTGATCTATATTCTTGATTTTCAAACGTATCTGCCGCACATCTGATTCATTTCGAGTATGCATTTAACATCATATATGAAAATGAGAAAAAAGTGCGATGACAATCTGTATTCTTTATTTAGAACCAATCACTTGGATCATCAATTAAAACATCTAACAAGGGTTGCCATTGTTGTTGTATTGATAAATAAGTTTTTTGATTTTTATCAAAAATATTGAGACCCTGCATCGCTAATTGACCATAAGCTGTTCGTTCAGAAATCCAAGCAACAGGTTGTTGTTCAATCTTGGCAAAGAACTGTTGGATCTCTTGAGCACTCTGACTATTTGGTTTGACACGATTTGCCACCAAATGAACTTGAACTTTACCTTTCCGAATACGTTTAATGTCATGAATGTGTTTTAAGAAACGACGCGTGCTGTCGATATCAAAAAAAGAAGGTTGCAGAGGTGTGACCACTGCATGACATTCTGCAATTAATTGTTCTGCGTGTTCGCCTGTTAATGCACCTGGAGCATCAATAATCAGATAATCAAGATTCTTCGGTGCATCACCAATCGATTTTTCATGGCGCCAATCTAAACTTTGAATGTGTGTTGCTGATTTTGGGCGCTGCTTTAACCATTGCAATGCAGATTTTTGATTGTCCGCATCCGCCAATGCAACTTTATAACCTTTCTGTGCGAGTGCTGTGGCCAGTGTAATCGCAGAAATTGTTTTTCCACAGCCACCTTTTTGGTTGGCAATCAGTATCGTTTTCATGAGTTTAAAATTATACATGCTTCAAATAAGGTCTGATCTTAGCTTAGCATTAAAATCAGCCAAAACGCGCATACATGACAAAAGTTTAGTTCTTGTTTAAATTGTCCGCATAACAAGTCATAGAGAACGTCAATGTCCATTTGGATGGCAATGTTAATAGGCGCCTGTATTGGCGTGGTAATCACCACAATGATGTTGAGCTCAACCCGCAATGGCCGTATCAAAGCAGAATATGAACAATATATTGCAGAGCTTGAACTTGAGCATCAACACGCATTAGCTGCTGCTCAAAAACGCAGTGTAAATACCAGTCGTGCGGTACTGAAAGGTAAAATGGCTGAACAATTAGCACCGATTATGCCAGAATTTCAATATTTACCCAGTGATGCTAAATTCTTAGGTGATCCTGTCGACTATGTAGTATTTGATGGATATACAGATTTCCGTGATGGTGATGGCGCAGCAGAAGATATTGAAGTTGTATTGATTGATATTAAAAGTGGTGGAGCACGGCTCACCAAAGGTCAGATGGCAATTGCGAATGCAATTGCCGAAGGGCGTGTGCGTTTTGAGACGATCCGTATCGACTTTCAAGACTAGCTTGGATCAATAATCCACTACTTAGAAGTGATCAGTTGGTTTTAGTCGCGCGAGCAAGCATCATGCGACGACCTACTTTGGGCACTTCTTCTGCTTCGAAATAATCGAGTTCAGAAATCTCAAAGCCAGCATCAAGCAGTGCTTGCTCGATATTTCTGTTCAAATGACAACCATCAGCAATCACTTTCTGTACTGGCGTTAAAATATCTTGAAGACGCTTTAAACTCTTTTGCTGTTGTGCATCGTAAGCGACATGTTCAACCAAATGCAAAGTGCCACCGATACGTAATACACGTTTAATTTCATGTAGAACTTGTTGAACATGACTCACACTACACAATGTCCATGTGCTGACGACATGTTGAATAGATTGATCTTCAAAAGGTAAATTTTCCGCTTTAGCATGAACATGTTCCACATGGAACGGTGCATCTTGAATACGCTGTTCAGCTAATTTGTATACATCTAAACTCGGTTCAAGCGCATAGAGACTGTCCACAGCTTGATAAAATGGCAGGTTAATTCCTGTACCAAAACCAATTTCTAATACCTCACCTTGAATCGGAAGCAGAAGACGGCGTCTGCTATCCATCATACTTGGTAACTGCATGACTTGATTCAGAATATGAGGGAATACTCGTTGCTGATAAAATTTGTAGATCATTTTTGTTCTTAACATCTTCCATTATTTGATTATTTTACACGTTGAATACACTTTTAACAGTAGACAAAATTGTGACTAAATCACGATAGATTGTTACTGTTCATCAATTTCCTTTTCAGAATGAAGTTCTAAGATAGATCATATAGATGTAGGTTAAATACAATTCAGTCGGATGTTGTCCAGAGTAGATGTATGTGCTGCGGTTGGGTTGTTTTTGATACTTAGCAAGAAGGATGGATGTCTGTTGAAAAAGTTAGTTCTCGCATTATGTATCGCCCTTGGTGGTGTTTCGGCTTATAGCTCTGCCAGTGTGAAGTCGAGCGACTTTAATATTGCCAATGGTTTGCCCCCAGCTTCGGCAGATCAAAAAATTTCGGTACTGGAACCTTTTGAAGGGGAATTTCGTATTCTTGGTTCAAAAGAATATACCGATGATCCGCAAGCCCAATTTTCACCCATCGACTATGCCGTGACCCGCGGTATTTTCACAGAACCTGAAATTGCACGACAAATTTCGATTAATCAGTATGACCGCTACTTAAATTGGAAAATGGCAAAACCACCGATTCACCCACGCTTAGCAACACAGTTGGTGAGTAACATGCACATTATCCCGGCTAATCCAGAAATTGCGAAAGAGATTAAGAAAGTTCAACGCGGTGATCTGGTGCGCTTAGAAGGGGAATTGGTGCAAATTAATGCCAAAGATTTGGTGTGGAAGTCAGCTTTGGATTGGAATGGTATCGGCGATGGTGCATGCAAATTAATTCGCGTCGAATCAATTGAATGGTTAGAAAAGCGCAATATTTAAACAGGATTTGAGATTGATGAGTTTGAAATGACTTTCAGCTCAAAGTCTTCATCATTAGAGAAATGAGAGAGTGTGGATCATGAGCGTTGGCAAGACATCCTTATGGATAAGTTTATGTATTGGCGTACTCGGGAGTAGTCTTGCCGCATGTCAAAACCCAGTCTCTGAAGTGCAAGCGGAGTCCCATCACTATACTGATCAGCAAAATTGTCCTGCACTATTGGTGATGAAAGTGGGTGAAACCTTAGAATTTAATGCAGCAGAAAATCCAAGTACGGGTTATCAATGGCAAATTATGCAACCGCTTCATCTCTTTAAAGTTGAAGAACAATATTTGGCGACTGAAAAATCAAAAGCGATGGTAGGCGTTGGAGGTGAAAAGACAGTGAAGCTGACTGCGCTAAAGCCTGGTCAGGAACTCATTGAATTGGCGTATGTGCGACCTTGGGAAGTTGCTCAAGACCGTACTCAAACAGATGCCCCAACATCGTGGCAATGTCGAGTACGTATTTCTTAAGCAGGCAGAAGACTGTTTCTAAAATTGTGCTGTACTTTTACTATGTACGCTATTGTTCTTTCGTGACACTAGTATTTTGACTCCAATGTTGGAGTTGGGCTTTCGCAGTATAATAATCACTCATATTTCGAATTGCATCTTTAGGATTTCGAAGCTCATCTTCGGGAGACTGTTCGAGCTCTTGATAGACCTCAATCTGATTTTCCCAGTATTGATAAAATAAGCCTTGAATATATCTACCTTGTTCCGTCTTAAGATCTAATTCTTTCAACATATTGAGGGAGGACTGAATGAGATCTCGTTTACGCTGAAACTCCATATCCGCATTTAAATTGCCATCTGCTTTTAATTGCTGAAGTTCTGCGTCTAGCTCATCACTTAATTGCTCAAAACTTTGATCATATTGATTCAGCAAAGCAACGTCATGTGCGTCATTTGGAGTGGATTCAAACGATTTGATCGGCTGTGCTTCAATTTGTGTTTTCAATTCAACAGATGGATCAACGGATTCTTTTTGTTCGGTCTGAGGGTTTTGTTCTGTTTTTTGGCATCCAATGAGCATGAAAGGCATACTCAAGCAGAGTGCAAATATCGAAAGTCGAATAGGGTGAAGATTTGCCGTCATGAGAGTCAATCCTCTGTTGGTTTTTTTAATGAATGATCGAGATTAAGTTTAGTTTATCGCGCACGATAGTGATAGGCATAAGTGATATAAGGAAAGGAAACTTCATCATGGAGCATGAGTCCCGTATGTTCAAATACGATCGATTCAAATGCTGTCTTCATTTTTGCTTGGTCTGCCGCTGACATTGCCGCAATAAAACTGGTAGATAAGAGTCGTTTGCTGATGACCTGTTCAACACTGCCGACTTGATGCTGAGTGAAGGTGCTTAAACTTTGGAATTCAAATAATTCTTGCTGCTGAAATACATTTTGCCATTGGTTGCTGTGAAAGCGTGGCGTATCGGACTCAAAAGGTTCGATGTAATCCGCCAATGCTTTGACCCAATCCACTGAGATATCTCGTTGGTTCCAGACTAGACCTAAATGTCCTTGAGGTTTAAGAAGGCGATGAATTTCTTGCAATGTTTGGCGTCCAGCAAACCAATGAAATGACTGTGCGCATAAAATAGCATCAACACTATGCGTTGATTGCGCAATTTGATGGCTTGATGCTTGTAGTGTCTTCACCTCAGGATGTACTATTTTCAATTGTTCGAGCATTGCTGGAATCGGTTCAACGGCGATTATGTTCGAGGTGACTTGTTTTAGATAGTGCAGGAATTTTCCTGTCCCTGAACCTAAGTCAATCGCAACTGCATCAGGATGAATATTCAACTCATCTTTCAACCACGTGACGATAGCCTGTGGATAATTTGGTCGGACTTGTTGATAAAGTTCAGCCGCAGAACTAAACCCATTTTCAGCAGCAGGATGAAGTGAATGTGTCATATTTTGCGCTTTTTAATCTGAACAGTATCTATAAAATATGACACCGACAATGTGATGTAAGCAAGTGAACGATTGATTCATTTTGCAAACCAGATGATGAGAACCCTTTTTTGGAATTGCAATGGATAAGCAAATAGTATTTGAAGACGAACACATCAGAGCAATTTATTTAAAAGGAACAACAGAAACATTGGTTCTCTCTTTTGGTGACTTGATCAGTCGTGCCAAAGGCAATGCCATTAATGCTGAAAAATCCTTAGCCAAATATGACTACAATGTCATAGGTATCATGCCAAAACAAAAGTCATGGTTCCCATCACAGAGCATGCACGCTTTAATCGAGCAAATATCACCTTTGTTGAATCAATTTCAGCGTGTCGTGGCTTATGGTGGTTCTATGGGCGGCTACGCAGCGATTAAGTACAGTAAGCTATTGGGCGCAGCACGTGTGGTCTCTATGGTGCCACAATATTCAATTAATCCTGCTGAAATTGAAGACCGCCGTTATACTGATTTTTACGATCCTAAGGTCAATGCTGACATGCAAATTGACGCGACAGATATTGCGTCCGATGCAGAATATATCGTGGTTTATGATCCTTACTTTGATCTGGATCGCGAGCACTATGAAAAGATTAAGCCACTTATTCCTCAACTCAATACACTTCATTTACCTTATACGGGCCATGATGCGGTTGCTGTATTAGCAAATTCTGCGTTATTGCATGATTTTATTGAACATGAATTTGATGTAACCTACTTTTATCGCCAGATTCGAGCAGTTAAAAAGAACAGTAAATTTTACTATCGAAGCGTGATCGCACATCTGCTTGGCACCCACAATGAAGCATTAGGTAATATTTTAAAAACCATCGATCTACAACTAGACAGTAGCTTTTTTGATGCCAGTCTTAAACAGACGATTACCCGTATTTTACTGACCAACAAACGAGTAGATGAACAAGATCTACAAAAGCTCGGTATTTCGATTCATTTGCCGTTTGAAAATAAAACACAACTTCATGACAGCTTTGGCAAAGTGTTGGTCTTTAACGTGATCACCCAAAAACTAGAAAGCTATGAACAACATGTGATTGATATTAATGGTAAATATATTATTCCATTACATGTGGAAAGTACTGGATTGGCCCAGATTGAAATTAAAAAACAGCACTATCTCATTTGTATGAATGATCGCCGTGTCACCAAATTGATCAAAATGGATGATGCGCTCAGTGCGGATATGAGCCCTTTGATTGTGAAAAAGGGCGAAGGTTTCTTTAGCATCAGTTATAAGCATCTCTATATGCACTGCGATGAGTTAGGAAACTGTATTTTTGAATCAGATACTGTTGGTGAAGCAGAAAAATTTTCAGTGGAGTAAGGCTGAATTTTTCATAGTTATTGATCAAAGCGCTTCGGCGCTTTTTTTATCTTTAAGTAAAAAAGATAGAGTGTGTGATAGGTCTCAATCTGTCATAAAAAGTGATATTGTTTAAAATTTACCCGTGTTTATTTTGTAACGAAAGCGACGGAATGACTCTGTTTCGTTGCTAAGATCAGGCAATATATAACGAATTTGAATGATTCAAATGATGATGTATTCATGAATATCGGAATATTCATGCATCTTTCACGTGTCTACTTGAGCACAAAAAAACCCATATAAATGGAATTTAGGTGGGACAAATGAATAAAAAGAAAATTGCAAAAAATGAAACAGGAATGAATCCTCCAAAACAATCGCGTACACATCGTCGTGTTATGCAGGTGATTCAAACCGCTGAAAAACTTTTAGTTAAAATGGGCTTAGAGTCAATTTCAATTCCTGAAATTGCCAATGCTTCAAACATTCCAAGAGCGAGTATTTATCAGTTCTTTCCGACAAAATATGATCTGTTGCATCATATGGCACAGTTGCATTTGCAGAAACTAGTAAGCTTGCTCAAGGAAGCTGGTTTAAACGTCATACGCGAACATCCGCACGAAAGTATGGCGGCTTATGGTCGAATGGTGGCTGCAGCTGTGATTGAAACCACTGCCAAGTTTTATAATGAATCTGCTGTGGCACGATTATTAATATTGTCAG
Organism: Acinetobacter sp. ANC_7511; assembly: GCF_056779975.1. NCBI lineage: Bacteria > Pseudomonadati > Pseudomonadota > Gammaproteobacteria > Moraxellales > Moraxellaceae > Acinetobacter > Acinetobacter sp. ANC_7511. The sequence goes on along the minus strand of NZ_JBWYIY010000017.1, from coordinate 18,084 downwards.
GTCCACTGAACCGACAAGTGTATTTACGTCATCAAATGGAACTCAAACAGTTCAGTCAAGATTTAAGAGATGCACTTAAAGCAATTCGGGTAGATGATTATTTACCGCAACAACCTGACAGTATGTTGATCATTATTGAAATGATCTTTACTTGTATGAAACATGGTTATTACACAGAAGATCGGATTTCTGAACGTATTTGTGAAGAGGCGTATCGTTTGGCGACTGCATATTTAAATGCACTAAAAGAAGATCAATTTTCCCTAAAAGCACAGCGTGCAGCAACGACGCAATCTGAGACAAAAAACCAGTCAAATCAGCTATTGTTGACCTACAATTAAGCTTACAATCAGTTGAATTATCATGAAAATCTTGCAGTCGAAATGCAGATCAATATTGCTGAGGTTCAACGTGAAAGCTGTTTTTTTGGATCAATTCTCTCTCGATCAGAATGATTTAGATTTTTCGGGGTGGTATCAAGTCTTTGATGAGGTAACATTCTTTGAGCGCACTGATCCAGATCAAGTGCTTGAACGCATTGCGGATGTAGATGTGGTGGTGACCAATAAAGTGGTGATTACGGCAGACATGATGCAAAAACGACCGCAGCTTAAATTAATTTTAATTTCGGCCACAGGCACCAATAATGTCGATTTAATCCAAGCAAAAGCACAAAACATTGTGGTATGTAACTGTCAGGCATATGGTACTGCCGCTGTAGCTCAACATACCATGATGTTGATGCTCAACTTGGCAACGTCTTTTATTCAATATGATCGTGCAGTTCGTGCGGGTGAATGGAATAAAGCATCACAATTCTGTTTATTAGATTTCCCCATTGCTGAATTGAATGGTAAGACCTTAGGGATTTTGGGCTATGGTGAACTTGGTCAAGCAGTAGCGAAATTGGCTGAAGCCTTTGGTATGAAGGTGATTGTGGCTCATTTACCAGGACGACCTGCAGCCGCTGATCGTGTCAGTTTAGAAAGCTTGCTGCGTCAATCAGACTTTATTAGCTTACATTGTCCATTAACTGAAACAACACGCGACTTAATTGATGCAGAAGCATTCAGTCTAATGAAAGAAAGTGCATATTTAATTAATTGTGCCCGTGGTGGCATTGTGAATGAACAAGCATTGGCGGAAGCACTAATCAATCGGAGAATCGCAGGGGCAGCGACTGATGTATTGAGTATAGAACCGCCTCAGCAAGGCAATGTGTTATTGAATTTGGATATCCCTAATCTCATTATTACACCACACAGTGCATGGGGAAGCGTTGAAGCACGTCAACGCATTGTGCAACAAGTACAGGAAAACGCAGCTGCATTTAAAGCGGGTCAGCCGATCCGTCAAGTCAACTGAAGTTAAGCAATAAAAAAAGGTGCTGTGAGAAGCACCTTTTTTCTTGAAGATATAAATAAACTCAACCTAATAAATAAACTCCACTTAGGTTTGAATAAAACGACAGGGTTTAACGTGGGACACCTGCATCACTGTCATCTACAGCTGGACTAGAGGTGGTAGCTCCACTATTAGGTAAAGCAACACTTTGACGCTGAATGGTCGGTTCTGCTTCAGGTGCTTGAGTTTGACTTGCTAGCGTGGTGTTGGCTGATTGCGCAATTTCAAGGTTGACTGAATTTTCTTGAACGGGTAAAGCGACCGATGCAGTAGTTGGAGCCGGGGAGGCTATGACAGCAGGTGCTGTCGTTGGGTTGGGTTGACTCAAACTGCCTCTTTCGATGGGAACACCACCTGCACCGACGAGGTTCTGTTTAGCATGCTGCACAGATTTAACAGTTGTATCCACGCCTTGACGAGCACCGTCATGTAATGCAATCGCTTTTTCATTGGTGAATTCTTTGGTGTTTTGCCAAGCTGAATCGACGGATGGTTTGATTTTAGCAATACCACGCTTGGTCGCATCATCAACGGTGTTGGCTGTATTTTGCAAAGTCTCTTGTGCTTTGACTGCAAGTACTTTGGCTAAATTTGGATTGTCACCGTAAGCAGGATTGTTGCCTGTTAAAGTAGAGTCTTGAGCAAATGTAGTTGCTGAGCATAGCGTAATGCAACTTACCAGCATCGTTTTCATTATGTTCATGAAGGATCCTCTTCTCAGTTCTGTATGGGTGGCGCTGTGACTCAATCGCCTCATCTGTACAAAACTTTTGAATTTTTTATCAGTTTCCAAGCAAACTACATGAGCGATGGGGCTGTTTCAATGTTGAAATGTATCCGTAACGTTGTGCTTCGGCAGTTTTAATGACTAAAGCTACAATTTTTATTCATCTTGCATCGCTTAAAGGCTTTTAGGATACAACACTACATTGTGTGCATTGGATCGTGGACAATAAAATTAAAAGTAAAGTTTATCCTCCGATTCTAAGACAGGTGTTGATCAAACCAATATATTCAACATAAAAAAGTCTGAGCATGGATTCATGCTCAGACGCTGTTTATAAGAAATCTAAAAATTAATGCTTCAGATATTGAGTCGGGACTTTTGGTAAAACCACGCTTGATGGGTATTGTGAATTCGAATAGATCGAAATCGATCCCAAAAGCGATGAAGTTAAACTTGGTAATGGGGCAACGCCTTTCCATACATCACTGGAAACCACCGAAATTTGAATACGATGTCCTTTAGGAATAAGCGCAGCAGTTGCTGGAATCTCAACATTGACCAAGACTGGCTTGTTTTTGTCCAAAAGTTGAATATCAGATGCTTTAAATGTATGCCAAGGTTGAATCATTTGTCCTTTGATATAACGAGAACGTGATTCGTCAACTTTACGCATGGACGCTGTGATAATACCCGTGCTTAATGTTTTAGCATTGCCCGTTCTTGGGTCCACATCGGATACACGTACGACTAAACCACTGTCTTTAGAGCTGGATGAAATCCACAAGTCAGCTTGCATCGGCCCATTTAAATAATAGTCTTCAGTTAAAGGTACTGAGTTAAAGACCGAAGCAGGAATATTCGCTAAGTTGCTATTTTCCAGACATGGGAACGGTAGGATAGACGTTGCACCAATGAGAACTTGTTCAACGGTACTTGAGCATAAACCGAAAGTTGGTGCTTGTAATAAGTAGTTTTCACCAGAGCTTGACGTTGGTCGATCTTTTGCAAGGTTTCCACGTGTATTTAAGAATAAACGATCAGGTTCTAATGCTACATGCGGCCAATCTGTACTGACGACATAATCTTCATAACCGTGCACCCATTGTGTGACATTAGGTAGAGTTTCAGCGCCAGTGTTGATGCCTTTTAAATATTGATCAAACCATTGAAGTTGCATTTTGTCTAAACGCGGTACATTACCTTTAGGCAAACTTGGGAAAAGTTGTGCGGCTTGAATGTGTGCCCAAGGTCCAATAAAGGTTTTTACTGTGGTATGACCTTTTAATGCTTCATGCCAAAGCGGTTCACTGCGTTGGAACAAATCACGTGTTCCCCCGACAATAAAAGTCGGAACTTTAATATTATTGGCTTGTTCTAACAGCGATCTTTCTTGCCAAAAGTCATTATCAAAGGCATCAGCTTTGCCTTTTAGAGCATTGGCAAAAAGCGGTATTTGGAACTCTGTACTGTTAATAATTTTATCGAGTGCGGTCAGTTTTCCAGTAATCGGATCTTGCACCAAGGTATCAATCGGTAAAGTACCCAACAGTGTAATCAAACTCATCCAAAGTGGAATGAAGTTCGTATTTAGCTGCCCACCATTGAAAAGAATATCGCGGTACGCATCACCCATAGGTACGATTGGGAACGCTGCCTTGATTGCTGGATGTTGTGTCGCTGCACCCAGCATCGCCGTGATTCCTAAATAAGAAACACCATATAAGCCGACATTTCCATCAGAGAAGCTTTGTTTACTTGACCAGTCAATAATTTCATAAGCATCTTGTTGTTCGACTTTGCCAAAAGCTTCCCACTTACCTGTAGAGTTACCTGTTCCACGAACATCTGCAACGACTGTTGCGTAGCCACGTTTCACCATTTCAGGGTCTGCACCACCTGCTATTGCTGAAACCTTACCTGCAACCCCTGCACTATAAGCGGTTTGAATAACAATCACAGGGAATTTTGCATTGATAGGACGACCTGACTCATCCGCAGGGAGCGTGACATAAGTGGCGATTCGCGTTCCATCACGCATAGTAATCCATTGTGCTGGCAAGGTCACCGACTTAGGATATTCAGCAGGTCGATCATACAATTGCCATTGAGCATTGGCATTGGAAAGTAATGGGACTTGAGGTTGACTCGGAGATTGTCTAGTTCCGAGTCGGGTGTTTTTTAATGCAACGGGAGTACCTGGGAGCGTGACATCTGGGGAGATCACGGGGTCGGGTTGAGGACTTAAATAGCTTAAGTCTGGTGTCACATTTGGTGTTGGATTAATTGTTTTATTTGCTATGCCGATGGTGGTCGCAAGTATCGTGACACCGATGCCAACAGCAGCATAGAAAGAATTTAGCAATTTCATTACATAATTCCTTTTTGTTTTTCATTTTTGTAGTCGTGCTTGAGTGAAGAATGAAATATGCATAAAGCCAAATCGTTCCATTCATTTTATTTTTATGTCTCCTAATCTGATCAAAAAAGATAATTCAGATCAGGCCTCAATGTTGTATCACTGTTTAGTTTAACTAACAAGTTTGGGTCTTGTTGTTTGTCGGATTGGTAATGATGTTTTGATTAAGTGTTTTATTTTTAATATAAAAAATGTTGATTGGGTCGGTTTAAAAAATACAATTGTGTATAAATTAATCATAATTTAGAAGATATTTCTTCTATCTGATTTCTAAAGAAAATTATAAATTGTGAGCATTTATGCCAATCAGGAGCTTTTATTGAAAATGCAGAAACTCAGCGCTATGTGAGACTTTCACCTTTATGAAAAAATCGTGATTAATCAAATTTTTTTACTCTGATATCTAAAGCAATAATGATTTAGGCAAAATATGCGTAGCTGTAAATCAAAGTCATTGCTCGAATAGATGATTTATATTTTTCTTAATCAGAGCACCAAGTTGAGGATCAAATCCATCTACCAAGAATCGGCTAATTAATCCTTCTATTAGTGTGTAAATTAATTCGGATAAGTCTTGTCGGCCCATATTCAAGCAATGTGTTGATATTAATTCTTTTATCCATTGCTTATGATTTTGAGCAACTGAGATTATAGATTTATCATCTTGGTTCGATTCAGCAACAGCTCTAACGAATAAGCATCCTTTAAAGGAGTCTTGTTGAAACCACTGCATATGCCAATCAAAAATTTTGTTTATTGCAGCAAGACCTTCTGATTTGCCGATATATTGAAACAAACTCTCTTTAAATTTTTCATCACGAGCTTTGAGAACGGATTCAACCAACTGCATCTTATTTTTGTAGTACGTGTACATCGTGGTTTTCGAACACCCTGATTGATCTCGAATTAAGTCTACACCTACGCCAACAAAGCTATTTTGGTTAAATAGTTTTTCTGCTGTATCAAGAATTTTTAATGCTGATTTTGACATCCTTGCAATCCTGAAAATAAAAATAGTACAGATCTGTACTATTTTTATTTTATCTGTATTATGCTTTCAAAACAATATTAAAAAGGCGATATCAGTATGCTTTCAATTTTTGAAGGAAAAGAAAAACTTACTGCTTTTCCTAAACCGCACGAAATGATTCGAAGCTTTATTGGAGGAACAATTAGTATTTTTTTGCTACTTTTGTTGAGTAAATTATCGGGAAATATTTATATCATGGCGCCTTTTGGCGCAACTTGTGTAATTCTTTATGCAGTATCACAGTCGCCATTAGCTCAACCTAGAAATGTGATTTTCGGTCATTTTATTTCTGCTTTTATCGGTCTATTTTTTCTTAAGTTTTTTCCTGATTCGATTTTGACTATAGCTTTATCAGTCGGGTGTGCGATTGCCTTAATGCAATTTTTTAGATGTGTGCATCCTCCAGCTGGAGCAAATCCATTGGCCATTTTATTAACAGCAGATTCAATCAGCTATGGATGGAATTTCCTCATATTTCCTGTGCTTTTAGGATCTGTGGCTTTAGTATTGATTGCGATGGTCGTGAATAATATTAAACCTAATCATAAATGGCCACTTTACGGTTTAGGTATAATCAAATCCAAGCCATGATTGAAATTTGCATCATTCGTTTTTTAATCTTATGTAAAACAACCTGAGATATCCCTGAATTCAAACCTATCTTTTGTGAGACTTGGCGCTGGTCGAGTCACTTTATACTCTCCACTTATAAAAAAAGCACAGTTGGTTTTAGCCAATTGTGCTGTCCTAGTTTATGAATGATCAGATGAATGGTTTTTAGCGTCTTAGAAATGTTCACACTGTTGAAGATTTTTCGCTTTAAAGTGGTTTTTGAGCGCGTTGAAATTGGCTTGTTTTACTGAATCTTGAATATCAAATACGGTCTGTTTGTTCTCGACATCTGCATCTAAATTTGAATGTGCTGAAATCAGTTTTTCCCCTTGGAAGAACCAGTATTCAGTAGCTTTGCCTGTCTCAAAGTTGCCAGTGAACTCGATCAGACAGTTTTCTTTTTGTTTAATCAATCGAGCTACGTTGTGTTTGGTTCTGGGTTCTACAGCAATGTTTTTGTGTTGTTCTAAAACGATAGGGGCATTTGGGGTTGTTGGTGTGGTTGAGCAAGCGGTGATCAAAAGTGCTGTTGATGTAATAAGTAATATTTGATTTTTCAAGATATTTTCCTGGAGATTTTTTATTTTAAATTCAATGTCTAATTAATTTAAACCAATATACTGAATCATAGAAAGATATGAGATGAATAACTAATGGCTTGAGGATAATCTTTAAAATCATTTGTACGATTATTACTACCATCAAAATCCTCAACATACTCGATTAAAGATTGTAAATGATTTCGATCCTCTTTATCTAATCTATCCCACCAGCTTGGTTTGATGAAAATATTTTCCGTGTACATAAACAATAAGGAAATAAGCTTATGATTAATTTTGGTAGGATCTGAAAAAATAGAATTCGTAAAGTTTTCACCATACTCATTATCTTCAGTTAACCAGCTCAATAAGATATAACCAGTATTATAAAAAATGAAACTGTTTAAGAAAATATTTTTTGCATCAGGTGTTTCTTTTAATTCCTGTAGTTTTTTATGATCTAAATTTAACTCAGGGCTGATCATTGAGCTACACAGGATATTTTGAGGTGTGGTTAAAGTTATTAAACAATGTCTCATCTTATATGAAGTATTGTGTATCAGATCATCATTTATTTTTGTTTGAATTTTTTTAAGAGTTTCTAAAGAATTTTTATTAAACTCGATTTCTTTATTGCAACTGAGTTGAATTCTAACCTGTTCGAATAATGGTTTTCCTCTATCAGCATTATTTTTATAAAAGTTATATTTTTGTATAACTTTAATTTTTTTAAATATTTCAAGACAAAGTGATCTATAGCCTAGTTTAAATAATTGATAGTCAGCAGATGTAAATTTTTTTTGCTCAAATTCACTAAACAGACTTGTATCATGTTTATTACAGAAACCATTGAAAATAGATGCCTTATTAATATGAATTTCATTAACATTTATAGAGTTTTTTATTGAGCTTATAGTAGGAGTATAAACTTTATCATTTTCAGAGATCTTACTTAGAAATAATGATTTAGATATTGAGTGAGCTTTAATAATTCCTGATGAGCAATTACTATCGAATTCACTAAAAAGACATAATTTTAATGTTTTATCAATTTTTTTTAAATTGTCTTGCTCTTCTTGAATACTCATTAATTTTAATTTTTCACGATTGAGATGACAGTTTTTATATTTTTCTCCAGAATTGCACCAACAGGTGTCATTTCTATTATTTTTTGATATAAAATTGCTAACATTTAAAAGAACATTCAGATATTGATTTGTTGAATCCATAAGTAAACTTTTGTAATAAAAACCCCACTAATTTATAGCGGGGTTTTCTTTAACTTACAACAAGTTATTACTCAGTGCTGTAACACCGAAATATCAGCAACTTTCGTAAACAAATCACGAAGCTGTGCAAGCATACGCAAACGGTTCGCTTTTAATTCAGCATCATCAGCCATGACCATTACACCGTCAAAGAACGCATCCACTGGCGCACGAAGTGCAGCAAGTGCAGACAACGCAGCAGTGTAGTCTTTCGCAGCAAATAACGGCTCAACCACTGGTGTGATTTTCGCAAGTTCAGCGAATAATGCTTTCTCAGCATCTTCAACCAAGTTTGCTTCAACCAGTTGACCTTCAGGTGCAGCTTCTTTTGCAAGAATGTTCGCAACACGCTTATTCGCAGCAGCAAGCGCAGCTGCTTCAGGTAATGCACGGAAGTGATTTACCGCATTTACACGCTTATCAAAATCAAGTGGTGATTTTGGAGACAACGCTTGAACGGCTTGAATCACATCTACAGCAACGCCTTGGTCTTCGTATTTCGCACGGTAACGGCCTTCAAGGAATGCAACAGCATCATTTAAAGTCTTGTCATGATCTTTCAATACATCGCCATAAGCAGCAAGTGCAAGTTTGATCAAATCTTCAATCGATACATCAAGCTCGTTTTCAGTCACTAAACGTAAAATACCAATTGCAGAACGACGAAGCGCAAACGGGTCTTTAGAACCTGTCGGCGCTTGACCAATACCAAAAATACCTGTGAGCGTATCTAAACGGTCAGCAAGGGCAATCGTTGTACCTGTTTTGGTTTTTGGTAAAACGTCACCTGCGAATTTAGGTAAATACTGCTCACCTAAAGACTCAGCCACTTCATCATTTTCGCCTTCAAGACGTGCGTAGTAAGTACCCGCAATCCCTTGAAGTTCAGGGAATTCACCCACGAGTTCAGATGTTAAGTCACATTTTGCAAGAAGCGCAGCTTTTTCAGCGTCTTGAGGGTTTGCACCTGTAATTGGCGCTAAAGCAACAGCGAGTTTTGCAATACGTGTCGATTTGTCCCAAAGCGTACCCAATTCTGCTTGGAAGACCATATTTGCTAATTTCTCTTTACGAGAAGCAAGCGGTTGTTTTTGGTCTTGTAAGAAGAAGAATTCAGCATCCGACAAACGTGGACGAACCACTTTCTCGTTACCTTCAATAATTTGTGTCGGGTCTTTAGACTCAATATTTGACACAGTAATGAAGTATGGTTGAAGCTTATTGTCAGCATTCACTAAGCAGAAGTATTTTTGGTTGTCCTGCATGGTCGTGATCAATGCTTCTTGAGGAACCGCAAGGAAGCGTTCTTCAAAGCTTGCACGAAGTGCAACAGGCCATTCAACCAATGCTGTTACTTCGTCACGTAGATCCGCAGGCACAATCGCAATCGCATTTACTTCATCAGCTAAAGCTTTGACTTGACCGTCAATGATTGCTTGACGCTCTTCAAAGTTTGCCACAACGTAAGCCGCTTTTAACTTCGCTAAGTATTCATCAGCATGCGTTAAAGTAATTGCTTCAGGTGCATGGAAACGATGACCGAAAGTTACGTTACCTGCTTTGTGATCTTGAATTGTTGCATCAACAACGTCGTTGTCTTTAAGCAATACCACCCATTTTACTGGACGTACAAATTCGGTACGGCTTGCCGCTGAACGCATACGTTTCGCAATTGGAAGATTGTCCAATGCATTTTGTAAAATTTGGGGAAGTAAAGCATCAAGGCTTTGACCTTTGACATCTTTTAAGTAGCAAACTTTTTCGACTTTACCCGCTTGAAAAGTCGAGATTTGATCAACCGTGATGCCTTGACCACGCATAAAGCCTTCAAGCGCTTTAGTTGGGTTACCTTCAGCATCAAACGCTGCTTGTTTCGCAGGGCCATCAAAACGTTTTTGCGTGTCCGCTTGCGCACCATCAACGTTTACGATTTTAAGGGCAAGACGACGTGGTGCTGCATAGGCTTCGATCGAGTCGAATGCAAGACCTGCATCTTTTAAGCCTTTTACAGTTTCAGCTTGCAGTGCATCACGTAATTTTTTTAAGCTTTTTGGTGGAAGTTCTTCACAACCTAATTCGAACAAAACGGTATGTTTAGACATTATTTGCTCTCCTCAGATTTTGCTTCTGCTTCAACTTGTGCCTTTAACTGTGCCAATACTTCATCACGTAATGCTGGTTCTGCCATTGGGAAACCAAGTTCAGCACGTGCAGCCACATAAGCATTTGCAATTGAACGCGCCAATGTACGTACACGTAAAATATAACGCTGACGTTCAGTCACAGAAATCGCACCACGCGCATCAAGCAAGTTAAAGCTATGAGAGGCTTTAACCACTTGCTCATACGCAGGAAGTGGAAGTTTTGCTTCGATTAAACGTGTTGCTTCAGTTTCATAGAAGTCAAAGAGTTCAAACAGTTTATCAACAGGTGCGTATTCAAAATTATAAGTGGATTGTTCAACTTCATTTTGATGGAATACATCACCATAAGTCACTGTACCAAACTGACCTTTAGTCCAAACCAAATCGTAAACTGAGTCTACACCTTGCAAGTACATTGCAAGACGCTCTAAACCGTAAGTGATTTCTCCAGTAACAGGGTAGCACTCAACACCACCGACTTGTTGGAAGTAAGTGAACTGAGTCACTTCCATGCCGTTTAACCATACTTCCCAACCTAAGCCCCACGCGCCAAGCGTTGGAGATTCCCAGTTGTCTTCTACGAAACGAATGTCGTGTACCAAGGGATCAATTCCGATCGCTTTAAGCGAGTCAAGATACAACTGTTGGATGTTGTCTGGGTTTGGCTTAAGTACCACTTGGAATTGGTAGTAATGTTGCAAACGGTTTGGGTTTTCACCATAACGACCGTCTTTTGGACGACGCGAAGGTTGAACGTATGCAGCGTTCCAAGTTTCAGGCCCTAATGCGCGTAGGAAAGTTGCAGTGTGGAATGTACCTGCACCCATTTCCATGTCGTAAGGCTGTAACACGACGCAGCCTTGCTCCGCCCAGTAGTTTTGTAAGGCAAGAATTAAGCCTTGGAAGGTATCAATATGCGATATGGCGCGACTCATGGTCATCCACTTAAAATTAGAAAAAAAATTGGCTCTAAGTATAAGGATTTTACAGAGGAGTGGCAAAGGGTATGAACTAATGAATAAACTATATAACTTCAGGTGTTTCGAGTGCTTCATTAAATATTGATTTATACCAAATGCAGAAATCATTACTTTTAAGTAAAGGATTCATGTATTCATTTTGAAAAACATAACTTTTATAATTTTTTACAATAGCTAATACATTTGATTCATTTAAGAAATTTACTAATTTTTTAAAATCTTTTAACTCGATAAAACATTCTACTGAATACATAATATGTTCTACCTCATCCCAACTATTCTTAAAGTTTTCGATTGCTTCATTTAATAGGATTATTTTTTTATTTTGATCAGTGATTAATTTTGCCAATTGTAATTGACAATAACCTAAAAAATGAAAATTCCCACCATATTGAGGGTCATTTTGGGTTCCTAATCTATAAGTGTTGATGGCTTTGTTGTAGCAGTTGATTCGATCTTGAATATTTTGTTTATCAAAATTCTTGTAGTCATAATATGCACTTGCCCACCAATAGAAAAATTCACCAGATAGGCTGTCTTTTAAGACTGGATAAAGCTCTTCACAAATTGCAATTAACCTTTCTTTTGAATAGTTTGGGTCATCTGAAAAAAAATGAAATTCATCATTGCCAATATAGTCAGTAACTATTTCTGCTAGCTTAAATTTGTTGATTACAGCATCATTTTTTAAGATAGAAATATAATTTTTTACTTTAGATAGTAATTGATGACCTTTAGATTTAGATGTGTTGAAATCAATTTCTTTCGTATAAAGTTCAAGCTCAGTATAAGGTTGTTCAATAAAATCTAAACTGCAATTCAATAGTTCTGCGATTTCCATAAATGTTTCATCAGCATCGCAACCATAAATTACTTTACATTCTTCATCATTTTCTAAGAAATGATGACTTTCTTTTTGTAATACTTGATTATTATATTCTAACCAATACATCCAATTGTTATATGGGCGCAGTTCATTCAAGGCATCCATTAGAGGGTCATTTTCGCCACTATAGCCCGCTATAACCCAAGTTTTAGAACAACCTGTAGAACGAACGATTTGAGTTAGAGTTTCTTTGTGAGCTTCAAGTTGATCAGTTGTATTCCTTTGTACAAAACCAACATGCTGTCCATTTAAATACACAATACTAGGATCATGTAAGAGTTCTGCGTTTACTTTACCCATTGCACCTAGATCATAGATAGCAGGGAAAGGGTACATCCCCACCATATAGCAAGCATGAATCAATAACGGATCAAAATTAACGGTAAGAATGCGACTGAAATAACCTTGTTTTAATAGTTCAGCAATTGCAATGTGTGCAAAATTAAGTTTAGCTTTTTCAATTCCTTTATCTTTGTTACCTTCAATAAACCATTTAAACAACTCTTTGCGTTTAACATTCGACAACTTTGTCATAATGTCATTGTATTGGAGTTGGCTTAAATCTTCTTGAGCGAGTTGTTGTTCTTCATCCGTAAAATAATTTGGGAAATTCTCAATCGCAATTTTCATAAGCTTTTGAGCAGGGGGAATGCCTGCTGAAACAGAAATACCTGCTCCTACAAGAAGAATGGCTCCACCATCATCTTTAGCATCTTTTAAAGATGCTGCTAAGTGTTTTAAAAGTTCTTCGCGATGCGTTGTTGTAATCGACATGACTTAATTTCTTAGAAAAATTTTAAAGTAGTAAAATGGCATTATTTCATAAAATTCAATTATTGATTCAAATAATAAGACCTTTTAGAACCATTATTCTAATCAAACTATTTAGATCTTCATCTCATTGGAATCGCAATTTACAACTTTAAATTTAAATCACATCTTTGAATCTCTGTATCATTATGTTATAAATGTTATGTTATAACATTTCAAATGTAATGTATTGTCATAATAAGAGATGATCTCCATGAAAAACCAATTACCAAAGATCAGCATTTTGCTTTCAGCTATTTTACTGACAGCATGTGGTGGTAGCGATAACAACAAATCAAATCAGAATAATCCGCCTGAAAAACCAACAACAGTGGTGAATCAAGAGGGGAGACTTTTGATCATCAATGATCAAGTCGATCGACCAGAATTGAGTTTATTCGATTTAGAACAACAAAAAGTCATCGATGTTAAACAACTGAAGACGATGCCATTTGCATTACATAGCAGTCCAAGAGCACGTTATGGCATCTTGATGGATCGAGTTGGTGGCACTGTTAATTTTTATGACAGCGGTTTAAGTGATAAGGGAACTGCTTCACCTCAGTTATTGAACTTCCAACTCAATGGTGCTGCACCTACGCATTATCGGAATTTTAATGGTCAGGCTGCTATTTTTTATGATGGTAGCGAGACTGAAACATCAAAATTTGATGTATTCACAGATGCAGGAATTGCTTCAAAAAATGTGGCATCGCAAAAGCTTCCGTTTAAACATCATGGCGTAGCTGAACCGTTGGGTGAGTATGTATTGAGTTCATATTCAGGATCAGGCGAAACATTAGCAAGTGTGGTGAGAAATTACGAACTGCATGGTGATCACTTCCATGGTCAAAATAATTTAGAAAATACGTGTCCAGGTTTGCACGGAGCCTCATCGGTTAAAGGTTATAGTGCATTTGGCTGTGAAGACGGCGTGTTACTTGTCGAGCATGGTGTTGCAGGTCTTTTTAAAGACTCGAAGATTAAGTTGGATGTTCGTATTGGTACAGTCGTCGGCCAAGCCAATGCGCAAGAGCTAGTTGGATTGGCATCCGCTACACCTGATTTATTCATTATCAATGGTGCAAATAAGCTAGTTCAACAAATTCCATGGACTGAGAAAGATACCAATGTGAAACGTCTTCAGCAGATGTATAGCCAATCTGGCGATTATTTCGTGATACTCGATTCATTGGGGCAATTGGTGATTTTAGATACTGAGTCTTGGACAGTGAAACATCGTATTCAAGTGATTGAGCAAGGTTCAGAAGCGATAGAGAAGGCAGCGCTGATTGCGCATGGTCAGCAAGATCGTGTTTTCATCAATAATGTGGTGACGAAACAGATTCATGAGATTGATTTGAAATCTGCCAAGATTGAACGCAGTATCAAGCTAGATGCCGTACCACAAAAATTCATTTGGTTGGGTGTTACAAAATAAATAAAAGACTGGCTTTGAATCGACAAGAAAAAAGCACGATACCGTGCTTTTTTCTTTTTTGAACATTTATTTAGATCAGATAAAGAACCAATAGATAAATAGTGAAACAATGAAAATACACATAATATTCAGGACGAATCCGACTTTCATCATTTCAGACTGTTGAATATGTCCAGTACCAAATACGATGGCATTTGGTGGTGTCGCAACAGGAAGCATAAATGCACAAGAAGCACCAATGCCGATCACAATAACTAAAATTTCCTTGGGCATGCCCATTTGATCTGCAATCGCTGCAAAGACTGGTACTAACAGTGCAGCAGATGCAGTGTTACTGGTGAATTCTGTTAAAAAGACAATAAATGCTGCTACAACAAAAATAATCATCAATGGTGAGGTATCACCAAACACATTTGCAAGCGTTTGACCAAGTACCAATGAACTGCCTGAATCTTTTAAAATTGCACTGAGGGTTAAACCACCGCCAAATAAAAATAAAACGCCCCAATCTGTATTTTCAGCAACTTGTTTCCATGTTGCAGTACCGATAATCACGACCAAGCATGCTGCCAGAACAGCAATCCAAGTATCAGGTTGTGAAATACCAAAGTTCTCGGTCAGCTTTTTGCTGAAGATCCAAGCAATAGCCGTACAGACAAACAATACCATTGTTGCAATTCGAGTACCCGTCCAAGGAATATCCTCAGTCACAAATTGCACTTTATGATTGAGCTTAGGTCTAAGTACCAGATAAAGACTCAAGAGCATGGCAGGTAAAATGAGCAGCATCATCGGTAAACCGATTTTCATCCAATCTGCAAAATCATAGTCTAAAGCCTTAGCCGCAATTGCATTTGGTGGAGAGCCGACCATGGTCCCTAAGCCACCAATACTTGCAGAATAGGCAATACCTAACAGGATAAAAACAAATGTTTTTCGATCTCGGCTGACATCTAAATGTGAAAGTAAACCAAGGGCAAGTGGAAGCATCATTGCTGCAGTCGCCGTATTTGAAATCCACATAGATAAAAGTGCTGTTACAGCAAAAATCGCCATTACAGAGATGCCGAGATGACCACCAGACATAGAGATGATCCACATCGCAATTTTTTTATCCAGCTTTTGAATATGCAACGCGGTCGCTAATGCGAAGCCACCAAAAAATAAAAAAATCACAGGATCTGCAAATGTAGCTAATGCCGCTTGTGTTGTGATTGGTACAAGCTCATCGCCTTTTGCCATTGGCATCGCGAGGAGAACCGCGAGTACAGGTACCAATAGGGCGGTAACCGTGATATGGATAGCCTCAGTCAGCCATAAAATGCCGATAAAGCAAAGTAATGCCAACCCTTTATTGGCGTTTTCATCATAGGGTAAGACTTGATAGAGTCCATAAGAAATAAAAGCGGCGATCAGTATCAACACCCAACCTTTGATCAGCCCTTTTGGCATCATGTTGGTCGGGGTCGCGAGTTGTTCCGTCATATTCGCTCCTTTTGAATATCGCTATAGGTTTTATAGTTGCATGTATTAAACTTCTTAATTCTGAAGAATGAATATCCTTATCACTTTTCAAAATATACTATTTAAACAATGAAATCGATTGTTCTAATAAATTATAGCTTTGCCACAGGGCTTGAATACCGAGCAAAAGTAATAGGATCAATACTGTATTTTTAAAAAACTGTTGAGAAATGTGTTGCCTGATCCGTCCTCCGATCCATACCCCAAATATTGCAAAAACACAGATCAACATGACTAAAAGTTGTTGATGCTCATCAATATTGACCAAAATTGGGTAAAGTAGAAGGAGTTGTATCAATTTGCTGGCGATAAAGCTTAAATTACTCACGATCACAATATCGGTTTTACTCAGCTGACAGCTGAGTAAATACATCATTAGAAATGGTGCCATTGCATTGGTAGCACCACCGATAATGCCTGCTAACAGACCGAATATCAGCATATTGAGCACTGACGGGCTGACGGTGAATGAATGTTGTCGTAATTGATCAATCACATACAGTACCATCACCATGCCAAGTAAAAGCTTTAAATAACCTTCATTGAGCCACAATAAAAGTTTCACCCCAAGCAGACTGCCAACTAAGCTACTTAGAATAAGGGGAAAAAATCTTATGCTGTAGTGTTGAATGCTCTGCCATATTGAATACTGAGGGTGAGCAGTTAGCAGAATTAAATTTAAAATGAGACAGGGAAGAATGACCAAAGTGACAGCGAGGCTGAGCGGGAGTTGAGTAGAGAGTACGGCGGTACTCATCATGGGAAAGCCGAAACCGCTCAGGCCATGTAATAATGCGGCCAGTGCGCATAGCCACAATACCATCCATTCCGACTGTGCCATTGATTGTCCATATTTATTGTTTTGTTCAAGTTAGCGCTATTTTGAGAAAGATGCAAAATGAGAATAAAAAAAACACGATAATTGGGGGAAATTATCGTGTTAAAAAACTCACCCGAGGTTGTGTGGGTGATTGAGGGTAAACTCAAGTTAAAGCGGTGATCTGTCCTGATGTACAGTGCGCATTGGACGATCATAAGTATTTGAATGTTCGTGCTGAACTTTATTTTTTGGCATCACTAACCAAAGCACTAAGTACACTAAAATTCCTGGAAATGCAGCGCTCATCACTGACACTAGAACAAAAATAATTCGTAATAAATTCGCATTCCAACCAAAACGTTCAGCAATACCACCCATCACACCAGCAATCATGTTAGAGCGGTTTGAGCGATATAAACCAACATTGGCCATTGAGTTCTCCTTTAGAACCTAAAATAGTCATGAAATAGACTTCGCAATTTCTCTTTAACGTTTGTCTATACATTTTATATGGAGAATAATTTTTAGTTTTAAAGGAGATTATTCACAAAATATCGTAATTTTATGTAATGAAAAAGATAAAACCTTGATGTGGTATAGGTTCTGGATAATTAGACAGAACATGCTAATACTTGTATATCCCTATTTTATAAGGATAATATTTTTATACATCGCAATTTATGAAATGGCTCAAGATATAAAATGATGAATTTAAATTTTAAAGTTCATTCAATCTCAATGTTCAGCATTATCGCCATCATGAATATTGCACTTGCAGCATGTAGCCAGAATGAATCGCCACACATTGAACACATCAACCAAATTCAGGAGTCGCATACGCCTGAGTCTTCTAACTCATTAACGAATGTCGCAGGTAAGGCACGGCCTCCAATTCAAGAGAAAGCGGATACAACACCGCAGTCTGTTGCTAAAGAATGGCAAAAATTTGTAGGTCGTTACCAAACCACGATGCAATGTGGTGATGGCTTTGCTCGTTGTGATAAGGGAGAAGCTGAGTTTATTATCAATTTATTGGCTGATGGCACAGCTCATCGTATTTTTATGCATCGTGGTAAGGTTGAATTTACAACGCAACGTCAATATCGCCAAGATCGTTGGTTGTATGATCCGCATCACCATCAAATCATTATTTTGAGAGAGAGTGGGGTTCAGTTTTTTTACGATTTGGATGAGCAGGGTAATATGGTCATGGATCTTGATAAAATTGCCAATGCAACGCAAGTGAACCAAACTTTCTTTAAAAACAATCCGCTTCCGTCACGTGCATATACTTTGCAACGTCAAAAGCTTTAAAGACATAAGAATTGATACTCTATAAGGGTAGCTTGTATTATATTGCAGGCAATAAAAAAGCCTTTCAATATGAAAGGCTTTTTTAAGAATCTGGTGGGTCGTCCGCGACTCGAACGCGGGACCAACGGATTAAAAGTCCGCTGCTCTACCAACTGAGCTAACGACCCAT